>JAITIP010000008.1 GCA_031279415.1 Candidatus Endomicrobium procryptotermitis
TCCACCGCTTGTGCGGGCCCCCGTCAATTCCTTTGAGTTTCAACCTTGCGGCCGTACTCCCCAGGCGGTTCACTTAATGCGTTAGCGTCGACGCGGAAGGGGTCGATACCTCCCACATCTAGTGAACATCGTTTACAGCTAGGACTACCAGGGTATCTAATCCTGTTTGCTACCCTAGCTTTCGTACATTAGCGTCAGTATTGGGCCAGGAGACTGCTTTCGCCATCGGTGTTCCTCCTGATATCTACGCATTTCACCGCTACACCAGGAATTCCGTCTCCCCCTCCCACACTCAAGCCAGACAGTATCCTTGGCAGTTTCTCGGTTGAGCCGAGAAATTTCACCAAAGACTTATCTAACCGCCTACATACGCTTTACGCCTAGTAATTCCGAGTAACGCTCGCCACCTACGTATTACCGCGGCTGCTGGCACGTAGTTAGCCGTGGCTTATTCTTAGGGTACCGTCATTTTTTTCGTCCCCTATTAAAGGAGTTTACAACCCGAAGGCCTTCGTCCTCCACGCGGCGTCGCTGGATCAGGCTTTCGCCCATTGTCCAAAATTCCCCACTGCTGCCTCCCGTAGGAGTCTGGACCGTGTCTCAGTTCCAGTGTGTCCGTTCACCCTTTCAGGCCGGATACCCGTCATTGCCTTGGTAGGCCGTTACCCCACCAACTAGCTGATAGGCCGCAGGACCATCTTAAGACGCATTACTGCTTTGACCCCTGTTCGATGCCGAACTGTGGTCTTATGCGGTATTGACTCCGGTTTCCCGGAGATATTCCCCATCTTAAGGGAGGTTTCCCACGTGTTACTCACCCGTTTGCCGCTAGACTTTACGATATTCTGTAAAATCCCGCGCGACTTGCATGTGTTAGGCACGCCGCCAGCGTTCACTCTGAGCCAGGATCAAACTCTCCATAAAAATTTATAGAGATTTTATATAGCTCTTAATTTACTAATACTTTTTATCATCAGAATTTACAAATGACCCTTAAATTACTTGATTGCCTCTTTCATGAGGCGCTTGTCTGCGTGTTATTTAGTTTTCAAAGAACTTTTGGAGAGAAAAAATTAATGCCTTTGCTTTTCTTTCAGCAAAGATTCTATTTTATCAATTCATTATTTAGTGAGGGTGCCCTTTCGAGTCTTATAACCCTTTAAACTATTATTTGCTTCCGGTGTTGGAAAGATTTTCTTATTCATATTATTTATTCACATAAAAGAACTTTTTAGAAATCACAATTTGCTTATTAAACAAAATTTTTAAAAATTTGTCAAGCATTTTTTTTGTTAGACTTAAATTTTATATCATATTTAACTTTTTTTATCAACTGTTTTAAAGAACTTTTTTTTCAACCTGCATTTTATATAACATTAAAGTAATTTTGTCAAATATTTCTTTCGCGGAAATTGTTATATCACAATTATCAAATCATGTCAAGTCTTTGTAGAATATTGTCAGGCAAAACGCATGAAAGGAATTGATAGCACTACAAAGGTTTGTTTTTTCTTATTTTTTTGACCCATTTTTTCTATAATACCATCAGTTTCCCTATAAGCATTTCAAGATTGTCCCCACAAAATTGTACCACAATCATCCCTCCAAAGGGGAGACCAGCCCGATGGCGGCTTAGATAAAAGTTCTTTTACTTTTATTATCGGTTGATTGCAGCCCAAGAATGGAGAATCTCCCAAATATTGCAAACTTGCAGGAAGAGTTATTTCCGTTATACTGGTACAATTTATAAACGCATAAGAGCTTATACGAATCAAAGAATTTCCAAAATCTATATTTTTTAATTTACTGCAATCTTCAAATGCCCGTTGGCCTATATTGGCGGCGCTGTTCTCGAACTTTATATCTGCCAAAGCAGTGCACCCTTTAAATGCACTCTTATTAATACTTATTAAACTCTCTGGAAAAGTAAGGCTTTCTAAACTGAGGCAACTCTGAAATGCCTGTTCTCCGATATGCTCCAGTTTATTTCCAAAAACAATCGTTTTTAATTTGGAACAGCCTTTAAATGCTCCGCTGTTAATACCGCCTTCAATATGCGTCACACCATCGTCTTCAATAACCACATTGATTAATTCAGAACAATCTATAAATGCTTTGTCTTCAATACTTTTTACATTACTTGGAATAGTAATGCTTGTTATTCCGCTTGCAGAAAAAGCATTGACGCCGATTTTTGGAACTCCTTTTCCTATTGTAACCGACGTTAATTTTGAACAACTGAAAAAAGTTTCTTTCAGAGAATTTGTCACACCGTCAGGTATTGCAATATTACTCTGTAAATTGGAACACCCGCTGAACGCATAATCACCCAGATATGTTAAACTTTTGGGAATGTTAATTGAATTTAAACTTTTGCAGCCATAGAATGCATAATCTCCAATCTTTGTAGTAGCATTTCCAAGTATAACACTGTTTATACCGTAACAACCTGAAAATGCTGACTTATCAATAACGGTTATGCTGTCAGGGATTATTACTTTTGTTATCATAAAGTGTTCTTTGAATGCATCAGGTCCGATGGCCGTTACAGGCTTACCATTATATGTTGATGGAATAATAAGCTCTTTTGAGTTTAACGAAGGAACACTCTGATTTGACATATCGACAATATGCACAAAAAAATAAGGTGAAGCTGAAATTTCATATTCATTCCCGCCGTTTATTTCTTTATATGTAAATTCTGGAAAAGCAAATGATGACCCTGAATCTGAACTAGCCGAAGATGAAGACGAATCTGAGCTAGTAGAAGTCAAATCGGAATTACTTTTTTTCGGGGCAGATGTATCACCGCTTTGCGCACCCTTGTCACAAGCAATAAAAGCCAGCACACAGCACGGAATAAATACAAGAAGCACTAATTTTTTCATATGTGTCTCCTCTTATATAATATTTACACCGGACATATTTTTACTTTTCACCAAAGCTATAAAGTCATCAATTTTCATTACGCCGAGATCTTTATTGCCTCTGGCTCTCACGGCGACGGAATCTATTTCTTTTTCTTTATCTCCCACAACAAGTATGTAAGGGATTTTCTGCATGGCGTTCTCTCTTATTTTATGTCCTATTTTTTCATTTCTGTCGTCAAAAATCGACCTTATCCCATCTTTTTTCAATTTATTTAGAAGTTCTTTGCAATATTCATATTGATTTTCATTGATGTTGGCTATCACAGCCTGCACGGGAGACAGCCATAGGGGAAGAGATCCTGCATAATGCTCAAGAAGAACGCCTATGAATCTTTCAAGTGATCCCATTAAAGCTCTGTGTATCATATATGGTCTTGTTTTTTTGCCGTCTTTACCTATGTAATATATATCAAACCTTTCAGGAAGATTAAAATCAAACTGTATAGTCGAGCATTGCCAAAGCCTGCCGATCGCATCTTTGATTTTTATGTCGATTTTCGGACCGTAAAAAGCCCCGCCGCCTTCATCTATTTCGTATTCATATCCTGTTTTCTTTAAAGCGTCCTCAAGCGAATCCTGTGCCCTGTCCCAATCTTCAATTTTGCCTACGTACTTTTTCTCAGGTCTTGTTGCCAAATATATTTTATATTCTTCAAAACCGAACATCTTAAGACACTCTATTGCCATTTTGAAAGCCGCAAGAACTTCCTGTTCCAAAAGTTCCGGCTGCACTATAATATGTCCGTCGTCTTGAGTAAATCCTCTTACTCTCAATAACCCGTGTAAAACTCCGGATTTTTCAAATCTATAGACAGTTCCAAGCTCAGCGTATTTTATCGGAAGTTCTCTGTAAGAATGAAGTTTCGTTTTATATATCATCAAATGCATAGGACAGTTCATAGGTTTTACACGAAAAGGCTTGCCTTCAATTTCCATAGATGCATACATGTTTTCTGAATATGTCTGCAAATGACCGCTTATGGCAAAAAGTTCTTCACTGGAAATATGCGGCGTCATTAACAATTCATAATCGTTTTCCAAATGGAATTTTTTCCAATTTGATTCAATAATATCTCTCAGAAGAGCGCCTTTGGGATGCCACAAAACAAGCCCGCCGCCAACAGCATCGTTCACGCTGAACAAATCCAAATCTTTTCCAAGCTTTCTGTGATCTCTTTTCTGTGCTTCTTCAATTTTATTTAAATAATCATCCAAATCCTCTTTTGTAAAAAACGCCGTACCGTAAATTCTCTGAAGCATTTCTCTTGAAGAATCACCTCTCCAATATGCACCCGCTACGGAAAGAAGTTTAAAATGTTTTACTTCGCCCGTAGAGTCCATATGAGGACCTTTGCACAAATCCGTAAATTTTCCTGACTTGTATATGCTTACCGTATTACCTTCAATCTGCGAAGCTATTTCTGCTTTATATTTTTCGCCTTTAGACTCGAATTCCTTTACCGCTTTGTCTTTAGGCATTGAAGAACAAATAAAATGGTCGTCTGCTTTTACTATTTCTCTCATTTTATTTTCTATTTTCGCCAAATCTTCAAGCGTAAACGGCTCTGCCCTGTCAAAATCGTAGTAAAACCCGTCTTCAATCGAAGGACCTATTGCCACTTTCGTTTCAGGAAACAGTTCAAGTACCGCCGCAGCCATTACATGCGATGCAGAATGTCTTAATGTGTCCAATGATTTTTGTTCTTTACTCATAATTCTTATCCTGTTATTTTTTATATTTTTTGATTTGATTAACCAGTAACTAAGTTGTGCAGTTTAATTGTAAGAAAAGGCAGCCTTTCAGGCAAACCTGCAAGTTCGACAGGTAAAAAAAATATTATCGCTCAATTTTCTGATATTCATAGGCAAATATTATACAAATTTTTTATTTTATTGTTTAGTTTTAGAAATTACAATATTTTCTACAATTTTATTCGCTACAAATTCAGGAATTATCGATTCCATACATAAAATTTTTTCGTAACCAAGAGGACACTTTGTGGATTTTGTCCAACACCCACCGCACAACGAAGAAACCACATTGATATTTTCAGGATACCCGATAAAAAATCCATCCGCTGGACCGAACATAATTAATGATTTTGTACCCACTGCTTTTGCAAAATGCGAGCAGACTCCGTCAATATCAATATGAAACAACGATTTTTTTAATATATAAAACAGCTCATCTAAAGAAGTTTTTCCTGAAAGATTTATATCTGCTTCAGGTAAATAATGTCCGCCGGCACCTACTTGAACAAATTTAATATTGCTATTTATTTTTTTCTTAAAATTGTCAGTAGTTTTCTCTATTTTTCAATATCCCAGCATTTCTTACATTTACCGAAAAATATCCGTTACTTGAAAGATTAAGACCAAGTCCAAAATAAACATTACTGAAAGCTCTTATGTCAAACTCAAGCCCTGCATAATACTTATTCGTAGCATTATACATACCATCTAAACCATCCGAACCTGAAATATTTGCTTTTGATGATAAGTCTCTTCCAAACTTTAATATTAAATCTAAATCAATTTTCCGCTGTTGAGTATTGGCATTGTCTTTACCTGAAAAAATAACGTCAGTCTTGTTGATTTTTTACCAAAAATTGCCTTGATGCAACATATACGCGTCATCGGCTTCTTGTATAATTTTACACTCGGCAACCGCGCCGCCGTTCAAATACAGCGTGTCTGCAAAAATAACGGACACATTAAAAATTAAACAGGCAATCGACACAAACAATGATACTTTTTTCATAAATTCCTATCCTTATTAAAATATCGCCATCAAACAGCCTTTTTCATTTAGTCTTTGCCAAAAATTCGGTTTAATAAAAAATAGAGGATGAACTAACCAGTACCTGAACAGCTTTTTTATAAATTCAATTAAAACTAAAAATGAAGAATACTGTTTTATATCATTTTTCCATGGAGACATCAAAGCATATTTAAAATAATAATTCTTCAAAGGATGTGGGCATAGAGCGTGCCATGGCTTATCAGAAGCAGAAAAATGTATTATATACGAAAAAGATACAAAGCTCTTCAAGTGTTTTCTATTGTAATATTTTCCTCTTTTCAAAAGAGTACCGTAAGGTAAATTCCAATTATAAGGAATATACAGTACTCTTCCTGCTAAAACTGCGTTTAAAATCTCTTGATCCTGCCAAACAACCTCGTTATTTTTTACATATTCCTTCCATTTATTGTAAAAATCAAATTCCCTAAGTTTTTTAATATTAAATACTAATACACCAGCATTAAAATATCCATCATTGTTTTTTGAAGATACAGAAACAGCAGCAATTAAATGATCTTTGATATTTATATTCCATAGGTGTAAAATATCTTTTTTAACTATAATATCGCAATCCAGATAAATTACTTCTATATTTTTAGGTAAAAGCTCTGTAATTAAAAGCCTATTATATGTTGCAAGCGAAATGAATTTTAAAACAGGTAAACCTTTAAATTCATTTACATCAATTCCGATAAAGTCCATTTCAAAATTTTGAATCTTCTTAAGATCAAGAAATTTATTTTTATTATCTTGACTCAAATTACCTAGGAGAAAAAATGTATTTTATCAGTTTCAGTCTTAATTTTATGATTATCTAAAATAGAAGCTATAGTTGCTCCACAATGTCTGGCAAAATTATCATCTAACCCAAAAACTATGTTTATCATCCATTTATCCTTTAATTAAAAATTAGTATCAAGCTTTTAGTACTTGAGGCAATATTAACAAAATATTTTACGGATTTACTTTTCTTCCGTATCTGATAAAATATCATCTGTTGATAAATTTATACCTTATTTTCTTTCTCAACGATTTAATAAAAATGAAATTCGTAAAAAACATAACTAACCTTTGCTTAATTTTTCTTTTTAATTCAGAAGTTTTACTCCATTTTTTAAACTCTTTAGCAGATATATAATCTTCCAAAGAACTTGGGTTAACCGTTATGTCGTTATATTTATATGAACTTTCTTGCAGCCATTGCTTCATATATTTATTTCTTATGGACACAGCAAATGCTATATAAAAGGAAACGGCCGTAAAAAATCTAAATCCGCTTCTATGCTTATATTATTAATGTTTTTCATTTTGTTAATTTTGATTTGTTCTGGAAAAATTTCATCTTTAGATCTGTGAATGACAATAAGGTTAATACTATCGTCAGCAAAAATAGACAGATGCATAGCCGTACCCTGAATTCCTGCAAGATACTTACAATTTTTCATTAAACTAATTTGCTCTTTTATGCCTAAACGCTCAGGATATATTATTGTGAAGCCATTATTTTTGAAAAGTTTTTCAATTTCTGCTTCTCCTGCTATGGTACCTTTTCTTTTAATGAATTTTGTTCTTGAAAGATAAATTTTATCGTATGTATAGCTTTTATTAGTACCATCTGCTATCCGCTTAAATATTTCCTTGTATTTTTTATTATAAAAAGGTTCCTTTATTAAATTTGATTCTTCAGGAACCATAACAGACTTAAACTTTGTTGGTTTTGTTATTCTTATAATATTACTTTTCTTCAATCCAAATAATTCAAGCATCTCAATAAAATAAATATCAGACTCGGCTATATAAACAGCTTTTTTATTAGCTATGTCAGAATTTAAATAAATCCATAAACGACTCATAGATTCAATTAGAAAGTGTCCAAAATGAGTAGAAAAATATCCTAAAATACGACATCTTCATTTAAATAAGTTGTATTAGAGCTGAAATTATAATGCAAAGGATAGCCCACTTTAATATGAGATATAGATTTTCTTGTTTTATATAAACCTACAATGTTACAGTTCGAATCGAATACTCCGCCTTCATCATTTATTTCAACACCTTTTGAAGAATCGCGAAACGGCAGCACAAAAGCATTGTTGTAAACTTCTACTTTCAAATCTTTGTCTTCTTCATGCACGTTTGACACATATTCATGAAATAGTTTAATAAAATTATCAAAACCGTAGATTTTGTTCATAAGACTCCATATAATAAATAAAATTCAAAATATATATTATAGCTTTAATTGAAGCTAGTATTTTATACAATAATTAATCGAATAATTTACAGGTCTGTTTTCTGCTGCAGTTGAAACTTGCCTTGAGGCATCAAATGATATCCTATTATTTGCCTTGCCAGTACCACTATGCCCATAGGATGTTATGTCCTCTAATTTAAAAACTCCCGTGGGTGATGAACTACCATAAGCAGAAGAAGTCCAAGCACCTGTAATATTTCTTATCGCATCATTTTGTTTTACTCCCAAATTTGCCGAAGCAATCGTAACGGTGCCGTCCGGAGTTGTTGTTACTGTGTTTGATCCGTTTCCTCTCAAAAACATTCGGAAGTTTAAATTTACCGCTTGTCGCCGTACTGTAAAGCAAACCTATTGAAGCAAAGAATATTTTAATTTATATCAGTTTCAGTGCTCATAAAAAGCATTTTCAATTTCAGTTTTATTTTTTTAAATTTGAATAATTTTGTTTCAACTTTATCTAGATGTTCTTTTGCTTTTGCTTTATTCTTATCTTTTATATATTTTAAAGCCGTATCCAGATGAATTTTATTATACCATTCTTTAATATAGTACTCATCTTTAGTCCTATACTGTTTATTTTTTATTATATTCTCAAGAGTTGTTTCAACTTTTGTATCATGATTCAATGTTTTTTCTGTACTCAAAGAAACAACATTGTCTCTATGGTAAACTACGCAGACTCTACTTGAAAAAGCAATATCATATTTAGAAGCCAATCTTGCCCAGCAGTCTATATCTTCTCCTATTTTTACTCCTTCGGCAAAATAACCCGTATCTTCAAAAACATCTCTTTTTATAACAACAGCAGAAGGCAATAAAGGATGATAATGTAATGCGGATTTGTAGTAACTGGGGACAATCCCCTTCCAAGGAAATCTCGGTAAAGCAGAATACTTTGGAATAAAGGATTTATCTGATTTTTGAACTCTGTACGCCGCAGCATATGCTCCTGCCTCAGGATATTCATAAATTAAAACGCTTATTGTCTCTAAAAAGTCAGGTAGATATTCGTCATCTGAATCCAAAAAAGCTATATGATTATTTGTGGACTGTTTAATCCCAAGATTTCTGGCTGCCCCGACTAATTTGTTTTCTTGGCTTATAATTTTTATATTATTATTTTTTTTGGCAAATGAACCGGCAACTGCTAATCCATTGTCAGTAGAACCGTCATTTACCACTATTATTTCATAATTTTTGTAAGTTTGATTTAGCACAGACTTTATGGCTCTTGCAATAAACTTTTCAGAATTATACATAGGGATTACAACTGAAAATTTCATAAATGCTCCTTTTATTGTTCAAAATTTTTTCTTAACTCTAATATACAATATAATTTAAATAAAACTTCCACTTAATACTTAATACAATTTAAATGTCATACTTACCGTATCGTTTACAGTCGTCTGGTATGACTTTAATCTTCCCGTGTAACGAATTTCATTTGGTACTTCCGCATTAAGTAAAACCGTGAACAGGCAAACAATTAACAAACTAAAAAAAACATTTTTTATTTACAATTATCTCCGCTTCGTTTAATATTCATATCCGCTGCTGCGCAGTTTGGAAAGAGCTATTTTTGCTTTCCGATGGTTTGGGTTAAGCCTCAAAGTAAGCTCCCAAGTGCGTTCTGCTTCTAAGTATTTACCCTGTGCATAAAGAACAAGTCCTTCATTATATTTTTTATCCGCAGAAGCTTCATCTATTTCCTGCTTTTCTTTAGTGGTGTCTTCAGATTCTTTCGGCTTGTCTATGTGCTTATTTTCCGTTTTTATTGATTTTGCAAGCTCACTAACAGATTTTTCTATATATTCTTTTGCCTTATTGTAATATTCGACGGTTTTTGAAAATTTATTATTTGTTACAAACTTTTGAAGAGCTTCCATGTCTTTAATACAAAGAATCCATTTTGAAGCTTTATATTTTACTATCCCATCGGCAAGCATTTTATTTGCTTTGGCATCTAATTCTGCCTCGCGTTTCATGAGTTCATGCTGTTTTATCACGCTGTTTATCTTATCCATATATTCAAAAATTTCCCCGCTACCACCGGTAAAATGAACATACTTATTCCATTCCGTCAGAGCTTCATTATACTTTGCAACGTAATATGCATAATAGCCTTTTGCATACGTGCGTTTAGAAAAATTAAGTTCATCTTCGTCAGATTCGGCAGTTCTATTCATATCATCGCGCATTTTTGTATAAAAATGCAGTGGCGATTGAAAATTCGGATAAGAAATCACTATTTCAGAAAGCATATCTGTCGCACGCAAATACTCGCCATTATTATAAAGTTTTTTAGCGGCATTGAACTTCTTTTCCGCTTCTTTAAGAGTAAGCTTTTCTTTATTTAAGGCTTCCTTTGCTTCTTTGTCAAGCTCCTCGCCGCCAGGTTGCCTGTTTTTGTCAGAAGCACCCCATCTGTAAGACAATCCTAATCTGTTAATCATATCAAGCTCACCGAAATCTGCAGCATAATCTACGGTAAACGAATAAAAATCAATGCCGAAACCAAAAGTAAAATGTTGCGGATAATATCCGGCTCTTACAAAATATTTGTTGGCCAGCATATATGCCAATCCCCCGTAAAAGTCAAGAAAATCATCTTCATATTTTAAATCTGTGTAAATGCTAACCGTGTCATAGTTTTGAAATCTGTAATAAACTGGAATAATAAAAGCAGAGCTCAATCTATAAATCGAAGGAATATCGTCATTTTCACTGTCAAGTTTTAAATTACCGGCAACAATATTTTGAGCGGACAAACCAAATTTTATTTCAGATATACTGCCAAAAAGTTTGGGTCCGTTGAAAATTTTCGCCAATCCAAAATCTATAGCAAAAGTTCCTCCACTTTTTTCGTATAAATCATAATAAATATATTTAATATTCATGCCAAAAGCCAATCCAATCGGCTTTATAATTCCCGCTCCAGAAAGAACATAATCCCAGCTATTAGCTGAAATTTCAACTCCGGGAACGTAAATACTCTCCCTTTTTTCAGCTTTTCCACTGGACAAATTCGATACCGAAAGCCCTGCTTGAAAATATTTAAAATAATTTAAAATTATGGAACCTGAATTATAGCCGCTGCCTTCATAAAGATTAAACCTTGTAAAATTTACTACATTTTCATGTAAAAACGCCATAAGCGCTGGATTGTATTGTATTACCGCGGCATCCCGGTAAGCAGAAAACACCGTTTCCCCTGCAGAAAATGCCGTCACGCTCGGACCATGTGATAAAAAGCTTTTTCTTCTTCCATCAGCTCCATAAACAAATTGTGCCGTGAAAAAAATAAATATAAATATAAAAACAATTATTTTATTATAATAATTCTGCATTTTTCCACATTTGTTTTACCACCGTATTTTTTTGTTAACACCGCTATATAGGTTCCGTTATATAACATTTTCCCTGAATTATCTTTACCATCGTATGTTATTTCTTTTGAAGAAATCATATCGCCAATATAGTTATATGTTTCCGACTCCCACACCTTATCTCCATATTCTGAATAAATGACCAGCTTTACCGTTCCCGATTGAGGCATAGCGAACACAAATCTTGTAGGTTGGCCCCTTGCGGGATTAAATGGATTAGGCGCATTATAAAATTTTTCAACCTGGCCTCCTGTTCTGAAATAAAACAAATCGGTTTCCATATCAGCTCCGTATTTATTTATCACTCGCATATACCAACAATATTGGCTCATATGATTTAAGCTCGTAGGATAAATATAAGATTTTACATTGTTTCCAGGTCCATTTTCTGCTTTTTTTAATTTGTTTTTATCATTGTCTGTTCCGAGATATAATTCATATTTTAGAATGTCATTTGCTTCATCGGTAGAAATATCCCATTGAAAGCGCACATTGTCAGGAAGAATTTCAACATTATTAACAGGACTAATTGCATTAATATATGGTCTTGACGTAACATACCATTTACCTGCAAGATTGTAGCAGCCGTCATTGTAAGTATAGTAATCGTTTGTCGCTATATATTCATATTTATATTCCCCGCTAAGAAGAACTATTTCATACGAAAAAATGCCATCATTTGAAAGACTGGTCATCGTATATGTCTTAACAGAATTATCAGGATAAGTTAAAACAAGTTTAGGATAATCATTTCCGGGATCGTTTTCATATTTATCATAGTATTTTACTTGAAAGACGGCTTTTCCTTCCGATGGAACTGAATACTTGTCCTGCGGATGAACTCTTTCTAAAATATCAATTTTAGTATTCGGAATATAGTCAAACTCCTGAAAAAAGAAAGGTTCAACCTCATACTCGCCACCGTACGAAACGATACCCGAAACGGGCATGGCAACCGTATCCGCACAAAGCCATTTACCATACATAAAAAAATTTGATTGATTGACAGTTTGATATAGTGTTATCATTTTTCCAGAGTTTGAAACATATCCCGCATTGACAGAAATGACAAATGCAAAAAGCAAATTCAAAATAAGTGGAATTTTTCTCATAAGTAAATCCTCGTTTTCTCTATAATTGAATAACAAAATTATAATATTACAAACAAAATTTAAAAAATAGATTTATATTATAACATAAATATTAAAATTCCAGATGATGATTAAATTGTCCATTTATTATTCATACCATCTGTTATTTTTAATGCTTTCGGTTATGGTTTTATCTAAAGACAACAATATATCAAGCATTGCTTTACTCTTTTGGCCATCTTTGCCAAATGAAGAATCAACTATATTTATACGATTGTGAATCATGTATTCTCCATCTTTAATAAAAGCTATGTTACTCCCATGGCATATCAATGCAAAATGATTTGCATCTTTATCAAGCATATTTGTTCCTATGGCACTAAAATTGTCGTCAAAACCCATAAGATGATACAGCGTAGGTATTAAATCTGATTGGGAAACCGTATAATTAATTTTTTGAGGCTTAAAAATATCTGGAGCATATATCACAAAGGGAATTTTAAAATTTTCGTCCAATTTCATGTCATAACCCGGCAATTTGATTACATGATCTGCCATAAAAATAAAAATCGTATTGTCAAAATATCCATCTTCTTTAGCTTTTTTTAATAAATGTGAAATTGAATAATCGGCATAGTACAAATTGTTGAGATAACCATTAGTGGAACGATTGTGCGGATACTTTTTAAATTCATCAGAAATTTCATAAAATGGAGCATGAGTTGACCCCGTAAAAGCGTAAATGAAAAAAGGCTGTCCTGATTTATGCTTTTGCCCCGCTTTATTTGACACGAAATCAAGCATATCGTAATCATATCCGAAACTATTTCTGCCGCTGTAATTTAACTTCTGCGGAAAATCTTCCATTCCATAACTTTCATTGAAACCCAAAAAATTCTCAGCGACATTGCACATCATAATGGAATTTCTCGGCGTTGCCTGTGCATACATCGTATAATATCCTCTTTTATTAAACGGTTGTGCTATTGCCATAAATTTATTCATCATATCAAAACCATAATAATGTACGGTTCCCGGAACAATCTGTCTTCCGGCAAGAGACGCTATCAATCCGAATTGGCTTCTCGGTCCTGCCGCATACGCATTTGTAAAAACAATGCCTTCTTCAACTATTTTGTCAAAATTAGGAGTAACATCGTATCCTTTATTGCCGTTTAGTGAATCAATATATCTCGGCGTCCAGCTTTCAAGCAAGACAACGATAATATTGTAGTTCTGCATTTTCTGCACAGCATTTATACGACGCATAACGGGATATTTATCATCCGGAAAAATTTCATTTTTACTAAGCAGAAATTCTCTGGTATTTTTTATTGCTTCATTTGACGGATATTTGTTCTCTATGACTCCTTTCGAATCATTTGTCCCTTTCAAATAATAATATTGGGTAAACGCCCCGTTTAAAATTAACTGGATATTTTCCGGACTTTTAGGAAGATTATAAGCATCAATCAGGTTTAAAGGCATTCCGCTGAAATTTTCCCTTCTCCCGATAACGACTAATAAAATCACGGAAATAAAAATCAAAATACTTTTTAATAAGCTCAAAGGTTTCGCTGCAAAATTTTTATTAATAAAAGCAAAAACCCGGTTTACGACAATAAAAATCAAAGCAAAAATTGCAATTAATACCCACCAATAATATGACAGAACATACCTCAATATAAAATCTTTATCCCTCCACGCCAAAAATAATTCTTCAGTCATATGCCGCTTAACTTCTGGAAAATAAAAGAAATCTGCACTAAGCGCTAAAAGCATTATGAGATATGAAAAACTCATCAATGCGGCGCATACTTTTATAAAAGCCATATTAGCGCGATAAGGAAAAAATAACAATATTATAAAACCACCAAGCAATAAATTTATTATTGAAAGATCAAAACGCAGCCCGTATAAAAATGATATCGCTTTATCGTATGCCGATAAAGAAGCAAAAACATCGCAATAAACAATACAAATTAAAAAACGAAACAAAGCAAAAACTAAAACCAAACTTACAAAATAAAACAATGAAATTTTTATTTTAGTTTTTATATCCTGCGGATATTTTTTTAACAAAACGCTTTTAACCAAATTAAATATTTTATTCATTTTATTTTTTCATTATATAGCACAGCGCATAATATGGAGGCATATTATTATGATGACTATCTCCTCCTAACATACTTGATTTTCCAGAATCTGCAGATGAACCGTCATCTGATGCCCTCATCACATATTCAACTTGCCTTGCCCCTCCAACATCTGCATAACGTACTAAACTATTTTTTGAAGATATTATCTCACTACCTTCTCTTTTTAGTTGAGATGTAAAAAGATAATGCGAATGGCTTGGCATTTCTGCGACCGTTAATTTATGGTTGACTTCTCCGCCTTTCTGATTTACGGAATATGTATAATCGACATTATTTTCTCTGATAGTACCCTGCCCCAAAACAAATCTTCCTTTTAAATCTGGCGTGCCGTTGGTTCCATCGCATAATGCCCAGCCTGAAGGAATATTAGTCACAGAACCTGACCACAAAATTATGCCGCCTTTGGGCACCATATAAAACTCAATATTTCCTGACTTTGAATAAAGTTCTCCGGAACTGTTGACTCCGACAGACACAGTTTTTGTTGAAACCTGCACTTTTATCTCGGAATTCGAAGATAAGTTTTCAGCAGAGTTTGAATGTAAAGCATACGCTTGCGTCATTATTTTTTCTCTTGGTACAAGCTCTATGCCATTTACAACCAGCTGAAGCCATATGTCTTTTTTACGCCAGTCTATATTCGGGAGCATTGTATAAGTGAATATCCCGCTTGTAACATTAATATTTTTATTACCGCTTTCCCACAGAGCCGTCCCGCCTGTTTCATTTTCATACAGCTTAAAATTCATTTGCGCCGTACCATTTACAAGGGTTTGATAACTTTTAAGCCTTCCGTTATATCTTATCTCATTAGGCACTTCGGCCAGAGTCATGCATGTAAACATAAAAAATACAAATAATGAAGGCAATATTTTTCTCATTTATTACACACCTCTCAATTTACATATTTACGTTGCTTGATTTTAATCCATGAAAAAACGAATATTATATTACAAAAATTTGTAAATAAAATCAAAAGTTTTATTTATATTAAGTTACATAATTGCGGCTTTTTGCAAAATTGCTGCTGATTTATATATACAACTAAAAAACGTATAGATTAAAATCTATACGTTTTTTGCTTTTTATTTATTGGATAATGATTACAATATGTTTATCGCGCTTAAATATTTTTTTAAATTGGGGCATTTGTATTTTTTTAAGAATTTTCACTTTTTCTTTTGCCCCTCTGCTGAGATAAACTCAAAAATTCCTTTTGCTCCTTGAACCTGTTTTGTATCCCCAAATTTTTCCTTCTCTCTGCTTTTAATGCCTCTTTTTAAGCTCCTTTCTTTTGTTTCGCCCATTCTTTCACTTCTGTTTTTAAAAACCAATGCCTGCGACCAATTTTGCGATATGGCATAGGGTATGCGTTTTTATAATTCGTTTGTTGGTGTACGTACCATTCACTTACACCTATTTCTTTTGCAATTTCTGAAAGCGTTAATAAATCTTCTTGTGGTCGCACTATGTCTTTATTCATTTTGTGTTCACCTCCCTTTTTTGTGTTTGTTAAACAAACTTTTTTTGCACATAATAAAGGCTAAATGTGCCGTAGATAGCAGCATTCAGCCTTTTTTCCAAACAGAGAGAGACGCTGACCAAAGCGCTGCCCTGCATGGTGGTATTTTTTTAACCTCTTTTTTTCTTTCTGCGTTTTTGGACATTTCTCTCTCTCTACTAATTTATTAAGTTACTCTACTACTAGCACTATCTTTTGAAACTTATTTTTTTGTTTTCTTTTCTTTATTTTGTAAAATAAAAAAAGCCGTCAAATTTTTATAACCAATCAGGGGATTGTGTTTTTATTGTATTTAACGGCTTCTCTATTCGGGGGCGAATAATGAAAGGGCTGCGACACCCTATAAAATCGCCTTTATTTTGATTTAAAATTTTTTCTATTAAGTTATTATTGCCGCAGTTTTTCATTTAAACCTTCTTTATTATTTGTTCTTTTGTATTTCTTTTATGGGAGTACTATACTCTTACTTGGTTGTATTGTCAAGTAGATTTTTTATCATCTAAAAATAAGGAAAAAGGAGCGTCCATGAAACAAAAAAAAGTTGTAGGTAAAACAATTAAAGCTGCGGCGTTTGACGCAGGATTAACGCAAACAGAGTTAGCTAAAAGGTTAGGGGTGAAGCAACAACTTATAAGCAAATGGATTACAGGTTATTTAAACCCTAAACTTTCAACCTTAGAAAAAATTGCAAAAGCAACAAGTAAACCGCTTTCATACTTTTTAGACAACGAAGGCAGCGAGTACTACGCAAACGCAGGCGATAACTTCACAGTAGGAAGAAATATAAAAATAGGAGTTGACGCCAAAGAAATGGAGCTGCTAAAAAAAGAAATAGAGCTATTAAGAGAAGAAAACGCATTTTTAAGGGAACAAAATACCGTTTTAAAAGAGCAGTTAAAAACAAAATAAGACTTTCTTTTGGAAACAAGCAAGAACCAAAACTAAGGGGATATCATGGAAAAACTATTTTTTGTATTTCTATGCTTAACGGTACTTATTCCCGTCGTGTATGAGTGTAGTGAAAAGAGTTAAAATAACAAAAGAAAAAGTACCTGTATTTGATTTCTTTTTTGATTACGCATTTGAGCCGACTGATATTTCTGAAATAAAAGTATTTACTACAAAAAGCCTGAAAGGGCATATATTGAATTTGCCGAAATAAATAGAGATAAAATCAAGTACGCTTTGCCGTTAGCCGCAGAAATAGGAGCAGACGCAATCATTAGCAGTTATTACCAAAGTAAAATGACCGACATCGTCGACAAAGAACATGGTAACACTTATAGTTATTCCCAGACAATAGGCAGCGTTAGCACATCTTTCAACAGCGAAAAATACGGCGTATCGATAGACAGGGTGAAAACGATAGCAATAAAATTTATAGATAAAGAAAACAAAGAAATTCCCGTCAAAATGTCCTATGATATAATAGAAACAACTCGCAAGAGGATTGGGAAAGAATTTTTTTTGCTAAGACTTTTTAAGGCAGTATTTTATATAAAGCAATATCCGAGAGCGACACGAGAAGATTTAAAAGATTTGGTTAAAATAAAATACAATGAAGCAACGGAATAAACTTTTTTATAAAACGAAACGGATAATCCGTGTGGAGACAGGCTTATCCGTTTGTATAGAGTAAAAGAAACGGATTTTATAATATTGCAAAGACAGCCGATAAACACATTGTTCATTACATTTAAAAAAGTATTTAAAAAAGCACAAATAAAAGATGTAAGTTTCCATACATTAAGGCATACGTTTGCAAGTTATCTAGTAATAAACGGCATAAGCATATACACAGTCAGTAAATTACTAGGACATAGTAAAATAGAAACAACAATGATATACGCACACCTATCAAAAGAGCATTTAAAAGCCTCAGTGGACAGCTTAAAATTTTAGTCTTGTTTTAGTCTTGTAATTCCAATTACAACTATAATTTAGCCTTGTCAAACCAAGTTTAATTTAATAGTTTATCGTCGAGAAATAAAAAATGCTTGATAAATGTGGAAATTTACCAAGCATATATAAATATCGGGGCGACTGGATTTGAACCAGCGGCCTCTCCCACCCCAAGGGAGTGCGCTAGCCAACTGCGCCACGCCCCGATCTTTGGAATGCAGCTTTTTAGCCGCACGGGAATTTACTTTTTTAACAGCTTTATTATCTGCTTCAATTCTTCTTTAATTTCTCTTAAAATCTTTGCATCAGGCATATGTTCTATATCAAGATTTAAATCCGCCTGCATGTCGGTAAGTTTTTTCCTCTTGCCACCAATTAAATATTTCCTAACGCCTTCAATCGTGTAATGTTTATTGTACAAAAGATCTTTTATCTTAAAAATAAGTTCGACATCCTGCTTATGATAGCGTCTTTGTCCAGAACTTTTTCTTACCGGCCTTAAAAGCTTAAATTCGTTTTCCCAGTATCTTAAAGTATATTTCGGCACCTGCGTGATATGAGAAACTTCACCTATCGCAAAATATTCTTTGTCCGGTATCGGAGGAATTTCAAACATTGTTTACCTTTTTAAAATTGTTATATTATACATTTTCAGAAATATTTGTCAAAGAAGTAACCCGTCATTTTTCAAAAAATTCTTTTGTTTGTTTAAATTTTACCTTTTTCATCGGAGCAATCAAAAGTTTTTCTCCGGTTTTTGGATTTCTTCCCTTTTTTGTCTGCGTTACTGTCATTTTGAAGCTTCCAAACCCCGTAATGACAACTTTTTCGCCGTTCCTTAAAGCGTTAGACATTTCTTTAAAAACTCTATCTACGACCGACATGGCTTCTTTTTTTGAACTCAGCAAAGACACCAATGCATTTGCTATATCGTTTTTATTCATGTTTAGGTTCTCTCTTCATTAAGCTGTTTACAGCTTTCAGAGGATTTTTGCCTTCAAACAAAACGGCGTACACTTCGTTTATTATCGGGAGATCAACCTGCAGTTTCTTTCCTATTTCATAAGCACTTACCACATTTTTAATGCCTTCTGCAACCATGCCTATATTTTTTTCGGCTTCTTCCGCGCTTCTTCCTTCACCTACGGCCTGCCCTACAGCACGGTTTCTTGAATGCCTCGAAAAACATGTAACCATCAAATCGCCCACTCCTGAAAGCCCGTAAAAAGTCTGCTCCTTTCCGCCCAAGGCCGTTCCTATTCTTTCAAGTTCTCTTATACCTCTTGAAACTATTGCAGCCTTCGTATTATCGCCATATTTTAAGCCGTCAACGATACCGGAAGCTATCGCAAAAACATTTTTTAAAGCGGCTCCAGTTTCCACACCTATAATATCGGTTTGATTATATACTCTGAAATATTCGTTCATAAATAACGACCTGCACCTTTCGGCGGTTTCAATATTTTGAGATGCAGACGTTACCGCTGTAGGAATTTTTCTGCATACCTCTTCGGCATGGCTCGGTCCCGACAAAGCGGAAATATTTCCATAATTTCCCGGAAATATTTCCTCTATAATTTCGGACATTCTTAACAGAGTTTTGTTTTCTATCCCTTTTGTCGCGCTCATTATAAGTTTTCCGTCCAAAGAAATTCCATTATTTTTTAAAAGCACACAGGTAGAACGGATAACCTGTGAAGGAACTGCAAACAATACGCCTTCGCTGTTTTTAAAAGAATCCAGAGAATTTGTAATAAACAAATTTTTCGGTAAATCCATACCGTTTGCAAAAGGTTTTATTTTTCTTAATTGCAAATCTTCCGCTCTTTGTTTATCGAATTCCCAAAGCGTTACTTCATGTCCGTTTTCCAGAAGAAGCACCGCAAGAGTCGATCCCCAAGAACCTGCGCCCAAAACAGTTATTTTCATATCAGTTACCTTTCTTTTTAAATATTTTAAATCTATTTTCAGTGCCTTCTTTAAGCCTTTTTATATTTGCTTTGTGCTTATATATAATTAAAAGTGCCGCTGCAAAAGCAAAAATTACAGCCTCTATATGATAATCTGAAAAATAAGCGGCCAAAGGCATAATGACGGCTGCACATATCGAACCCAAAGCTACATATCCGGAAATAATAAAAACAATCGCAAAAACAATTAAAGCACACAGCGCTGGAACGGGCATTAAAGCTAAAAATACTCCGCAGCCGGTTGCCACACCTTTGCCACCTTTGAAGTTTAAAAATACTGTATATATATGTCCTGCCATAGCGACAGCGGCAACAGAAACGGAATATGAAAAAGAAGAATCAATCAAAATAGCAAACCATACCGGAATAAAACCTTTTAGAGCATCTAAAATAAAAGCAGCAATACCTGCGGCTGCCCCTATGCTTCTGAAGACGTTCGTAGCGCCCGGATTTCCAGAACCAACGGTTCTTATGTCAACTTTTCCGACCGCTTTTGCAACGATATACGCAAAAGGAATTGCCCCACAAAAATAAGCAAAAATGATGTATGCGATTTTTAAAATCATAGTTTAATCTTTCTTTCTCCTTTTCGTATAGTAAGGCCTGAATTTAAGCACAATCGGAGTTCCATAAAAACCAAATCTGTGTCTTAAAGAATTTTCCAAAAATCTCTCATATGAAAAATGTACCAGTTCCATATCGTTAACTGAAAAAATAAATACAGGAGGCTTTGACGCAACCTGCGCAAACTCTTTGAGTTTTAAAGTTTTGCCTTTGCTCATATACGGTTTTCTTGCGGCAGCTTCCCTTATGGCTTCGTTAAGTTCTTCCTGCAAAACCTGCTTGGAATATTGTTTAAAAACTAGTTCTGCCTCATTAAAAACTTTTTCGATACGCTGTCCAGTTTTTGCGGAAATAAAAATTATATCCGCCCAGTTCATAAATTTCATGCGCTGTTTTAACTCTTCCACAAAAAACTTTGCTTCTTCTTCTTTTTCTTCAATCAAATCCCATTTGTTTACGACGACGATTACCGGTTTTCTTTTTTCTATTAAAAGACGTGCTATTTTAATTTCAGTTTCGCCTATGCCTTGAGAAGCGTCGGCCATAAGCACGGCAACATCTGAATCTTCTATGGCATAATCTGCACTTAACGTAGACAGATACTCCATATCATCTTTCATTTTGCTTCCTCTGTGCAGCCCGGCTGTATCTGTAAGAAGATATTCTTTATCATTGACTTTCATGCGCACACTTAAAGAGTCGCGCGTAGTACCGGGCGTGTTATGAACTATACTTCTTTCTTCTTTAGCAGCAGCATTTACAAAAGAAGATTTGCCTACGTTAGGTTTTCCCACCAAAATAATTTTTAGGATTTTCTCGATTTTTTTCGTTCTTCTATCATATTTTATATTACTCCAAACAGCGTCTAAAAGTTCGTTTATATTTCTTCCGTGATTTGCCGAAATTATAATCAAATCATCAAAACCAAGCTCATAAAATTCATAAGCTTTCGCTTCTTCAGCCTGAGTGTCTATTTTATTTACGACAAGTATGGTTTTTTTGCGGCTGAGACGTATCTGCCGAGCAATCTCTTTATCCATAGGGTGTATTCCGATTTTTCCATCAACGACAAATAAAACCATGTCCGATTGCACAACTGCCATATCAAGCTGTCTTGCCATATCTTTTGAAAAAACCGACTCGTCGCCCGACCAGCCAGCAGTATCGGTAACGATAAACTTTTTGTCTTTCCAGTTAACTTCATAATCGTTTCTGTCGCGTGTCGTGCCGGGCGTTTTATGAATAATCGCTTTCTTGCGCCCTATAAACCTGTTAAATAGCGTTGATTTTCCTACGTTTGGTCTTCCTACGACTGCGACTTTTCTAAGCATCTTCTTTCCTTTTATTTCTGAGTTTGTCGATTATATTTTTTATTCTGCCAAGATTTTCATCAGAACATTCTATGTTGACGGAAATGCCGTTATCTTCATATTTTTTGCTTTTAACATTTGAATATTCGTATAGTCGTGAAATCAATTCCTGTTCTCCAAGACTGAAATTTATTTTATACGGTAAATGCCGCGGCGCGACTTTTTGCTCCAGAGCCTGCAAAAGTTTACCGATTCCATCGGAATTTTTGGCAGATATAATAAAAACGTCTTCGCCACTTAAAGCGGAAACCGTAAACGAATCCAATTTATCACTTTTATTATAAACAGTTATTATGGGAATGCCGCTGGCGCCTATGTCTTTTAAAACCCCGATAACTGTATTAATATGTTTGTTTCTATCGGAGTTTGAAGCATCAATTACATGCAGTATGCATTTTGCCCTCAATATTTCTTCCATGGTAGACCTGAAAGCCGCTATCAAATCATGAGGAAGTTTATTGATAAATCCCACTGTATCCGTTAAAAGAATACATCTGCCACAGGGAAGCTTTATTTTTCTGGTAAGAGGGTCAAGCGTAGCAAAAAGTTTATCGTCCACATATACGACGCTTTTAGAAAGACTCTTCAAAAGAGTCGATTTGCCGGCATTTGTGTATCCGACTATGGCAACTTCAGGCAAATCCGAATTGGAACGTCTGTTTCTTTGTATTTCCCTTCTTTCTTTTATTTTTGCTATTTCTCTGTCCAGTTCGGCTATACGGTCTCTTATCCTTCTTTTATCGCTTTCAAGTTTTCTTTCTCCGGGACCACGTCTTGTGCCTATGCCTCCCGTCTGGCTGTCCATATCCGCATTTTGATTTACGAGCCTTGCGATATGATAAGTCATTTCAGCCCTTTCTACCTGAAGTTTTCCCTCTTTCGTCCTTGCACGATAAGCAAATATGTCTAAAATGACTCTTGTTCTATCAACAATTTTGCTTCCAATCAGTCTTTCAAGGTTTCTTTGCTGTATGGGTTTTAGAGAATCGTCAAAAATGACAGCATCAGCTTTCAGTTTTTTAACAATCTCTTTTACTTCCAACGTTTTTCCGTAACCTATAAAATATGCAGAATCCGGAGTATATCTTTTTTGTATTACCCTTCCTACACTGACGGCTCCAGCGGTAAAACACAAACTTTCAAGTTCATCTAAAGAATTTTCTATTTCTATTTCTATTTTATCTTTAGTTTGAAGCGCAGCTAAAATAACTCTTTCCATAGACGGGATTTTATAATATTATTAATCTTTTTACAATACTTTACTAATCCAAAATATATTCAAAAATCAATAATAAATAGACATCGATGTTCTTACTGTCGGGGAATTTTGGATGAATGATTAGGAAGAATTTTACTAATTTTAACGACTTTTTGAATTCTTTTTAAAATATTTTCAGCTAAACTATCAGCTTGTCTAAAATATTTTCTTGATATACTCATCTAAGGAAATTACAATGTCAAATAGATAATAACGATTTTAAAAGATGGGAGATTTGTGATGGTTGCCATTTCCCTATTTCCACTTTTATACCATCATATTATAGTTTTCGGAATTCCTATTAAGATGGTACAGCTAAGCACACAATACAAACAAGTCTTTCTTTTTTGCTGCCGCTATTCTTCTGATTTTGCCATCTGAAAAAGCTGATCACAATATTACAAACCTACGGAAACACAAACGATAAACTTAAAAAATGTGAACCTGTGTTTTCTTGTATTTCTATCGGCAATGCAAATGTAT
>JAITIP010000009.1 GCA_031279415.1 Candidatus Endomicrobium procryptotermitis
CTTCATATTCTTCTCCACTTATGATCTTTATATTCCGACGCGCTCGTGGGGGCGCGGGGGCCGCCCCCCAAAAAATTTGTCTATTTTTATAAAAATGGACATCGATAATTATGAATACAGAACTCTGCCGCAGCTGGCTCCATATTTTAATAAAATAAACGGTCTGGCAGTAGAATTCCATGAATTAGATATTGCAGCTGTAAAATTTACCGAAATAATGGATTTGCTGATGAACAGCTTTTATATTGCCCACATACATGCAAACCTTTGGCGGCTTAATTTATGTAACAAAACTTCCTAAAACTTTAGAAATAACGTTTATAAACAAAAATATGATGAAAAAACAAGTATTGCCATCATCGCTTAATTATCCTGTAAAAGGTCTTGATTATCCATATGCGACAACACTAAAGAAGATATACCGATTGAATTCTAATTTAAAGGAGTGTTTATGTCATTTCTGAAAAAGTTAGTCAAAGACGTCAAAAATATTCCCCTTTATTGCAAAAGTTTAAATTTTAAATCTCTGCTGTTGTTTATTAAATATCCTCGCTTTGTAAGAAGAAGCATACTTGATATGGGCGCCGTTTTTGACATAAAAGATAATAACTTAATAATTGTTCTTCAAAAACACGGTTTTTCGTTTTGGATAGACAATATTAGTAATCTTGCCGTCGTATATGAAATTTTTTACGAGCAGGTATATAAAAAAATAATCTTTCGGATAAATGCGTAGTTATAGATATAGGAATGAATATAGGATTGGCTTCAATTTATTTTGCGGCGTATACAAATACCGAAGTTATTTACTCGTATGAACCTTTCAAACAAACTTATGAACAAGCCCTCTATAATATCGGCTTAAATAAAGAAATAAGCGGCGGCAAAATAAAACCTTTTAATTACGGCTTATCGGGTTGTGATAAAACTATAGACATGCCGTTTTATTTTGAAGCCAGTGGTTCTATGTCAACGACCGAAGGCAACGACAATCTCAAAAATGCAAAAAGCTGGGGTGTTCGTAGGGGAGGGGCAGCTTCCATTGAAACTGTTCATTTAAAAGACGCTTCATCCGTAATTTCAGACATTCTTAAAAACCACAAACAAAATAAAATTCTGTTAAAAATTGACTGCGAAGGCTCGGAGTATGACATATTAGATTCTCTTGATAAAACGGGACTTCTCAATAATATTAATTACATAATATTAGAATGGCATTTTAAAGGAGAATCTTATCTTTTAGATATCTTGAATAAATATAATTTTATATCCTTTTCAAAATATTCATCAAAAGAAATTGGCCTGATTTATGCGGTAAAAGCATAGCCGATTGAATTTGATTATTAAAAAGTAGGCATGGCGTCTTTGTACTGAGTTTTTGTGCAAAGTGCGATAGCCGCTATTATAAGCGAGGCTGTGCTGCGCACATTAACTATTCATTCGCTGCTATAACTGTCTTTTCATGTGTTGACTGTTAATAGGATAAGACAAAGTCTCTGTTAAAATTTTTACCGAACAGTAAAAATTATGATTATAAACTCATTAAAAAAATTAGGCTCGTTTATAAAAACAGAACGCAAAAATCAAGGACTTACTCAAACGCAGCTTGCGCTGGCAAGCTGCGTGGGTTTAAGATTTATCGTTGATTTGGAAAATGGAAAACAAACTTTGCATTTTGGCAAGGACTTGCTTGTAATATAGGCGCTTGGAATAGATATCCTTGTGGAAAAAAGAAAACATTCTAAATCTTAAAACAAATGGAACAAAAAAGGCTAAAAATTTATCTGCACAATAATATTATCGGAACTCTGATGTAAAATAAGTCAGGAGATATAAATTTTTCATATTTAATCAATGCTCAAAACATTTTGTCTTTAAGCCTTCCTATCGGACAAAAGCTTTTTAATAACGATGAATGTTTCGGATATTTTGATGGATTATTACCTGAAAACCAATCGTCAAGGAAATTTGCACCCAAAAATACGCAATAAACCCCGACAATGATTTTGCTTTGCTTGAAAAAAAGATTTTGAAGAGTTTTGCAAAAATGTGGATGTTTCTTTCAAGTTAATCAAAGAAACTATTTTACGCCAAAGCGCAGTGCTGCCCGATATATTGAAAAAAGAAATAAAAAACCTTGAGCAGTTTGAAAAGACATCTAAAACAATAAATCTTATGTATGAATTTGTAAGCAAAAACTGTGAAAATGCAATTGAAATTTTTAAATGAAAGGAGCAATTATGCAAATGTCATCGTATTTTGACGCTCGTCGTGTAAAATTTGACGATTATGAAAATTTTAGACTGCCGCAAATTTTCTTAGAAGAATTACCTAAGGACAAGAATGCAAAAATTCTTGACATAGGTTTTGTAGCTGGCCATTTTTTGAAAGCGTTGACAAATGTATAGCAAAAAAATAAAATCAATAATTTATGGATTTTATAGATATTATAAATACAGTAGTAGAAAAATGGCGACTTGAAAAACTTGAAGAAATATACAGCGGCAAGCTATAATGCATCGGTATATGCCCGGCATCTCTTCATATTGAAAACAATTTAATAAAATTATTCCAAAAACAATAAAAAACATAAATGGAAAATAATTTTATGTAGACTGCAAATAAATTCTGTAGTTAATATTTATATGCAAATTGTAAAAATAATAAAAAGCAGTGTGTTATATATATCGATTCTGCTAATTTGATTTTTTGTATGAAATTTGATATTATAATATCAAATTTCATACAAAAAACAATAATATAATATTATTTTTGGATTAAAAAATGATAATACGAGATTTACAGCAAACCATAGAGCGCTGGCTATTTAAAAATAAGATAGTTTTAATTTACGGCGCAAGACAAGTAGGAAAAACCACATTAAGCAAACAAATCCTTGAAAAATATTCAAAAATAAAAAAGTCGCAGTATTTTGACTGCGATGATATTTCCGTTAAGCTCCTTTTTGAAACAACCAATGCCGCGTCTTTAAAACAAATTATCGGAGATAAAGACTTTATAGTTTTAGATGAAGCTCAAACAATAAAAGATATAGGAAAAACTCTTAAAATTATTTATGACCATATCCCTCAAGTGCAAATTATTGCCACAGGCTCATCAAGTTTTGACTTAGCAAATAAATTATCCGAACCTCTTACTGGCCGAGCATTGTCTTTTATACTTTATCCCTTTTCAATAAGAGAAATATCGTCTGCAAACGGTTTTGTAAATGTCTCGGGAAACTTAGAAAATATTCTTATAAGAGGAACTTACCCTGAAATATATGGTAAAGCAAAAGACAGCGCGGAAATTTTTCTTAACTCATTGGCAGGCAGTTATCTGTATAAGGATATTTTGATGTATGAAAAATTTAAGAATCCGCATCAGCTTTTAGAGTTATTGCAGTTGACGGCTTTGCAGATAGGCAGCGAAGTTTCTTACACGGAAATAGGGCAGAAAATGGGGTTAAACCGCATTACTGTAAGAAATTACATTGATGTATTAGAAAAATGTTTTGTTCTTTTTAAATTACATTCTTTAAGCAGAAATAAAAGAAATGAAATATCTAAATCAGTAAAAATTTACTTTTATGATTTAGGAATAAGAAATACTCTTATACAGTCTTTTGCTCCTTTAAATTTACGAAATGATACCGGTGCCATTTGGGAAAATTTCTGCATTTTGGAACGCAAAAAATTAAATCAGATAAAAATGAGAAACGTAAACCAATATTTCTACAGAACATACTCGGGCGAAGAAATTGATTACGTGGAAGAGTATGACGGTAAATTTGACGGATATGAATTTAAATTCGGCAAAGAAACTGCAAAATCTCCCAAAAACTTTTTGGCGGCTTATCAAAACTCAAGCGTTAAAACAATAAACAAAGACAATTGGGCTGATTTTCTGCTGTAAGCAGAGGTGACACATCAAATTATTTAATAAGGTTATTCCAAAAACAATAAAAAATAGACGGAAAATAATTTTATGGAGACTGCAAATAAATTTTATAAGTTAATATTTATATATAAATTGTCAAAATAATAAAAAGCAGTGTTTATATATCTATCCTATTTTGAATTGCAAAATGCCGCATCAAAATTATTTGCCGCTTCAATTTCTAAAAATACTTTTGTATAATATGGAATAAACTTCCATATTATACAAAGAGGTCATTGATGAATAATTTGGACAGAACCTTATCTCCGATAATCAAAAAATCATCCGAGGCTTTTAAAGTTTTGCTTCTGACGGGACAAAGGCAAGTTGGAAAATCGTCATTATTTGAATTTTTAGCTAAAGGTTCAGGAAGAAAAACCGTAACACTTGATGACATAAGATTAAGAAAACTTGCAAAAGAGGATCCTGAGCTGTTTTTGCAGCAGTATCACCCGCCGATAATTATTGATGAAGTTCAATATGCTCCAGAGCTGTTTCCGTATATAAAAATTTATACGGACAAACATAAAGATGAAAAAGGCGCTTTTTGGCTTACAGGCTCTCAGAAATTTCGTTTAATGGAAGGAATACAAGAATCTTTGGCAGGCAGGGTCGGCATCTTTGACTTGATGGGTTTGTCATATAAAGAAAAAACCGCTAACGCGTTTAAATCCATCCCTTTTATCCCGTCGTTAATGACAATAAATCAAATTACAAAACAAAATATCAAAAATATATATGAGACAATATGGGAAGGGTCGCTTCCTGAGTTAATCGTCAATAAAAAACTTGACAGGGAAAGATATTATTCGTCGTATATTCAAACATATATAGAAAGAGATGTTAAAGATTTTTACAATATTGAAAAACCCATACAGTTCTTCAATTTTATATCGATAGTAGCTGCGCAAACAGGAAATTTGCTTAACTATGCTTCTTTAGCCAAAGACGCAGGAATAGATAATAAAACAGCTCAAACTTGGCTTGGTGTTCTTGAACGTTCAGGCTTAGTTTATTTGCTAAAGCCATATTTTCCTAATGTGACAAAGCGCATAATAAAAACTCCGAAGATGTATTTTTTGGATACGGGTTTAGCCGCATATCTTACGCGATGGACATCTCCCGAAACATTAATGAACGGGGCTATGGCAGGGCATATGCTTGAAACATATGTTATCGGAGAAATTTTAAAATCATATTTGCATAATGGGAAAGAACCTTTAATCTACTTTTATAGGGACTTTAATCAAAATGAAATTGATATTTTGCTTGAAGAAAACGGAACTATTTATCCTATAGAAATTAAAAAGACAGCAAATCCAAGCTTGTTAGACGTTAAAGCTTTCAGCCAAATAGGAAAATTAGGCAAAATAACAGGTACAGGAGCAATACTATGTTTTAAAAATGAAAGGGTTCCTTTATCCCGTGAAATAGTTTCAATCCCGATTTGGGAAATATAAAAAATGATTTGTGCAGCAATTATTTATTTTAATTGCGATATCCTACAAATATTTGACTAAAAAATAAAAATATTGCATAATTGAATATCAATTTTTTAATAAAAAAGGAGATGTTTTCAAAATGAAAGAAGCAATTCACCCCAAATATGAAGAATGTACGGTGTCTTGTGCATGTGGTTATACTTTTAAAACCCGTTCCACAAAGCCCGTTATAAAACTTGAAATTTGTTCGAACTGTCATCCATTTTTTACTGGAAAACAAAAACTTATAGACACCGCTGGAAGAGTAGAAAAATTCCAAAAACGTTTTGCAAAAACTAACGGAAAAACCGTAGTGAGAAAGAAAGTTGAAAAAGCTGTTTCTATTCCTAGAAAAACTTCGAGTAAGATTTTGACGACTTCTCCAAAAAGAGCAAAAGTAACAGTAAAAAAAGAAAAAGACACTAAAAAAGAAAAGTAGACGATAAAAACATTTATTAAGACAGAACTGGAAAATCTTTTCCGGTTCTGTCATATTTTTTAGGTGCGTTGGTAAAAATATGTTTCATGAAAAATTAAAATTATTAAACGAACGGTTTAAAGAAGTTGAAAAAAAGCTAAGCGATTCATCTGTTATCGCTGATAAGGAACAATATCGCGAACTTACAAAACAGCATTCGTATCTTAAACCTCTTTCGGAAAAATATTACGAATACGATAAACTTATTTCAGATATGCAAGGCGCAGAAGAATTGAAAAAGTCTGATGATGCTGAAATAAGAGAAATGGCTCAGACGGAATATGACGAGCTGTCGGCTGAAAGGGAGAAATTGGATTCTGAAATTAAAATTCTTCTTCTTCCGCCCGATCCAAATGAAAATAAAAATATTATCGTCGAAATACGTGCAGGCACAGGAGGAGAGGAAGCCGCACTGTTTGTCGGAGATTTGTTTAGAATGTATACGAGATATGCCGAAAGGAACGGGTGGAAATTTGAAATTATGGATTCAAATCCTACTGGACTTGGCGGATATAAAGAAGTTATTTTTGAAATCAGTGGAAATAAAGTGTGGCGTTATATGAAATTTGAAAGGGGTGCGCACAGGGTTCAGCGCGTTCCTGAAACTGAAGCTTCCGGCAGGGTTCATACGTCGGCTGTTACGGTTGCAGTTCTTCCCGAGGCTGAAGACGTCGATGTTGAAATTAAAATAGAAGATTTGCGTATAGACACTTACAGAGCTTCAGGCGCAGGCGGGCAACATGTTAACAAAACTGATTCGGCTATTCGAATAACTCATTTGCCTACTGGTCTTGTTGTTGCCTGCCAAGATGAAAGAAGCCAGATAAAAAACAGGGCAAAAGCTTTTAAAGTTTTAAGGGCAAAACTTTACGAACAAAAGCTGCTTGAGCATGAAAAACAACTTTCCAGCGAAAGAAAGCAGCAGGTAGGAAGTGGAGACAGATCTGAGAAAATACGAACTTATAATTTTCCGCAAAATAGAATAACAGATCACCGCATAGGATACAGCGTATACAATATTACCGAAGTGATGGACGGGGATTTGGCTGAACTATCCAATAAACTTATCGATGACGATGCTCAAGCCAATCTGGCAGCAAATTAAACTGATGTAACGGCTTGCTGCGGAGAAATGTATGGTGGACAATGCAAGTGTTTACAGCCTGCTTAAAAGCGGCGAAACATTTTTAAAATCAAACAATCTGCCAGATCCTAAAGCCGATGCCGCATATCTTCTTAGTTCTGTATTGAAAGTCAAACGTTCACAACTTACTTTGATAAGAGAACAGAAAGTCGGTGAAAAGGAAGCGGAACTGTTTGATGAGTATATTTTAAGACGGTCAAAACGCGAACCTGCGGCTTATATCACCGGTTATTGCGGTTTTATGGGATTAGAATTTAAAGTTAATAAATGTGTTTTGATACCTAGAGCTGAAACCGAACTGCTTGTTGAAAATGTTTTAAACATATCAAAGATAAATAAAGCGGAAACGATTTTGGATCTATGTACGGGTTCAGGTTGTATTGCAGTAAGTTTGTCAAAATTAGGAGATTTTAGAAAAATTTATGCGGTTGACATAAGTCTTGATGCTTTAATGACTGCTAAAGAAAATGCTGTTTTCAATTCGGTAAAAAATATTGAATTTATTATAAGCGATATGTTTGAAGCGCTTGAAAATGTAAAGTTTGATTGTATAGTTTCAAATCCTCCTTACATTTCACGTGCGGAATATGAAACACTTGAACCCGAACTTAGATTCGAGCCTAAAACTGCATTGCTGGCCGAAGATAAAGGGTTATTTTTTTATAAATATATAGCTTCAAAAGTGCACAAATATTTGAGTGGTAAAGGCTGCATTTTTGTAGAACTTAATGCAAACCTTTCAAAAGAAATAGAAAAGATTTTTAAACAGAATAATTTTAAAAATATAGAGATAATTGAAGATTATTCTCATTTGCCAAGGGTACTTAAAGCATGTTTGTAAGGTAAAAAGGAAGATAGATGGATAAAATTATTATTAATGGCGGCAGGAAGTTAAAAGGTACGGTCAAAATTTCAGGATCTAAAAATTCGTCGCTTCCAATTCTTTTTGCTACCCTTCTAACAGACGAACCGTGTACGATTGAAAATGTTCCGTCTTTAGCCGATATAAATACTACAGTAGATTTTTTAAATTTTATTGGAAAAAAAATGCTGAAGAACGGTTCTAAAATCAGCTCTCTGTCTTCTGGAAAGTATAAACATATAGCCCCGTATGATCTTGTAAGAAAAATGAGGGCAAGCGTTTTGATTATGGGTCCGCTTTTAGCGCGTCTTAACAAAGTTGACGTTTCTCTTCCCGGCGGGTGCGCTATAGGTGCAAGACCGATTGATATACATCTTGAAGCTTTTAAAAAACTCGGCGCAGATATAGAAGTTGAAGGAGGATACGTAAAAACTGCAGCGCAAAAAGGGCTTTGTGGAAACGAAATCGAGTTTAGCTTTCCAAGCGTTGGAGCTACGGAAAATATTTTGCTGGCCGCCGTTTTTGCCAAAGGAAAAACAAAAATCATTAATGCGGCAAAAGAACCGGAAATCGTTGATTTGGCTGACATGCTTAAAAAAATGGGTGCGAAAATATCTGGAGCCGGTAGTAAAACCATATTAATTGAAGGAGTGACAAAGCTTCACGGAGTAAAACATAGCGTTATACCCGACAGAATCGAAGCTGCCACATATTTGATTGCGGCCGCAATCACAAAAGGCGAAATACTTTTGGAGAATGTAAATCCAAAACATTTAAAAGCGATAACAGACAAATTAAAAAAGTGTGGAATGCATATAAAAGAAACCAAAAATACGATTTTTGTAAAATGGGTAAGAAATTTGAAGCGCTGCAATATAAGCACCGAAGTTTATCCCGGATTTCCTACCGATGTTCAGGCTCAATGGACGGCTTTAATGTGCCTGTTGAAAGGTAAATCATGTGTTAAAGAAAACGTATTTGAAAATAGGTTTTTACATGTTGCCGAACTTCAAAGATTCGGAGCGGATTTAACTGTTGATGGAAAAGTCGTAAATATAAAAGGCGTTGATAAATTATCGGCTGCGCCGGTAATGGTTTCGGATTTAAGAGCGGGTGCCGCGTTGGTGCTGGCAGGTCTTGCTGCGGAAGGAAAAAGCGCGATTTCCAGAATATATCATTTAGACAGAGGTTACGAATTTCTCGAAAGAAAACTCAAAAAACTTGGCGCCGACATCAAAAGAGTGGAAAGTGAAAAATGAGATAAGCGGTAATATTTTAAATGCGTTTAACAGACATATTCTATTTTTAATTCTCTTTCTTTCGACTGTTACTCTCCTCTTTATATTGCCTTCATTAAATAAATATATTTTGTTTATTTTTTCTTTTATTTCTTTATTATATTGTGCATATATTTTATTTGGTGACAGCAAAGGTATAAGGCATGCATTGTTGCTTATGCCCGTTATTGCTGTAATATTTTTTTATTGTTTTATTTCTTTATCATCTTTTTATCCTAAAAATTTTATTCCATCAAAAAATACTTCGGTTACATTATATTCAGGCAAAAATTATTATAATTTTTTGGCTGCGTCTTTTAAAAGCGGCAAATTATTCATGCCCATAGAACCTTCTGAAAAATTGAAGTCTTTGAATAATCCTTACGATTCACAAGAACTCAATAAAAATTTGGACTTTAAAAGATTTGATTATATTATTGACTTAAGTTATTTTAAAGAGAAATACTATTTATATTTCGGCATAACTCCGGTCATTATGCTTTATTTACCGTTTCAAATTATAACAAAACATTTTCTTTCGGATTCTTCGGTTACTTTATTTTTTGGAATTCTTTCCTTTTGCATGTCTTTGATTATTTTAAAAAAAATCATATTAAAAATTAATAAAAATGAAAATAAATTTTTAATAGAGATTCTAAGCATTATGGCCGCAGGATTGTCATCGGTTGTATGTTATTTGATTACTCTTTCAAGAGTATATGAAGTTGCAATAATCGGAGGTCTTTTTTTTGCTCTTTTATCTTTTCTCTTTGTTATTTTATACATTGATTCCTTAAATGTAAAAGGACAAAATATTGCGCTTTTCATAGCAGGGTTGAGCATAGCTTTGGCGGTAGGATGCAGACCTTTTTATGCTTTTGCCATATTTATACAACTATATATCTTGTATAAATTCATTAAGAAAGACTTTAAAAAATATATTTACTATTTTTTTCCTATTATCATATATGCGATAATTCTCATGGCATACAATTATTTACGTTTTAATTCCATTTTTGAATTTGGCGGGAAATATCAGCTTTCAGTTATTGAAATATATAATTGGAAAATCAGTTTGAAAGAAACATTCTCATCGATAATGAAATTTATTTATTATCCTCCGGTTTATCTTTCCGGTTTTCCGTACTTTTCAATTAATTATGTGATAGTGCGCGGGAAAATACTTGAACAGGTTATAGGGCTATTGTTTACGGCTCCTTTTTTGATTGTATCGATGGCAGTTTTTTGGTTCTGCCGCGACAAAAGCATATCTATTTGGCATAAAAAGTATATTGTGGGATTTTTTGTAATAGGTATTTTTATCTTAGTGGTTGTTTCAACCTTCGGAAGCATATATCGTTATGCGGCTGATTTCAGCACTTATTTTATAATACCTGCTGTTGTGATGATTTTTTATTTAGATTCTATATTGAAAAAAAATTGGAAAAAAATATTGTTTCAATATATGATAATGTCTCTTCTGCTTATAAGCATTATTTTTAACTGCGCGCTTGTTGTTTCTTCAAGTATAAATATTATGGAAACTAATAATCCTTATATATTATACAAACTTTCAAAATTGCTTTAAATGATATTTATACATTTCCGCTATGGCATAGATAAAAAGAAGAAATCTTCTTTTAGCCTAATCGTTTCTTTTGCTCTATTTTGTATTTTTATGTATTTGATTTTAAAACTATCGACCACTTTTATATTTCATTATGATTATATGTTTGTTTTCTTCTTCCTCTTCATTGTTTAAAATTCTAAGATATTTCTTTAGTATTTGGCTGTCAGGCATAATGGAAAGCCCTTTGTTTATTACTTTTAATGCACTTTCCATATCATTGTAGGCCATATATACTTTACCGAGTCCTATATAAGAATATTCGTTATATTTGTCATTGGAAGATAAAGCTTTTTCATACAAATATTTTGCTTTTTTAAGATATCCTTTCTTTAAATAAATCGAAGCAAGATGTGAACTCATTTTATTTCTAGGATCATTTTGGACTGCTTGTATGGCATACTTTTCGGCATTTTCTAAATCGTTTATGCTTTCATAGTATTTTGCCGTTCCGATATTTGCCATAGGTGATGATGGATTTTCCTTTTGTGCCCGCAACCAAAAATTTTCTCTGTCTTTATAAAAAAAACTTTGTTTATACGATGAAAATGACATAAAAACTGCTATAAATAATAATATAGAATAAAAAATATTTTTTGCTCTCGGATAAGCTTTATGTACTACGGAAGCTATTTCAATCAAAACTATAAATAACCCTACAATAGGAAGACATAATCTGTGCGTATGGTAGGTGTTGTTTGCCACAACGTATGTCGGAATGATAAATACAATATACCATATTGTTCCAAATAGCGTATGCTTAAAATTTATTTTTTTTCTAAATATTAAGCATAAAACAACAAGCGTCATAATCACAATAGTGCCTTTGATGAGATATTGTGCATGAATATAAATCTGAGGATAAAGCATAATTTTTTCTATCAAAAATATAATGCCGAAATACCATATATTTATTCCTGACGCTCTTATTATATTCGTTGCAACTTTTATAGTATCGATATCTAAGGTTCCATTGTGGCTAAATACATAAAATCTCATTAAAAAGTATAAAAGGACAGGAAATATTAAAAATATAGAAGCGATTATAACTTTTCTGCCAAAAATAGAAGTATTTTCATACAAAAATACATATATTAAAAGTATTAACGGAATAACCAATGCTGTTTCTTTTGTAAAAAGAGCGATTGTAAAAAAGATAACCATAAATAAAAGATATAAAATTTTACCTGTTTTTAAATTTTTAATAAAATAAATAAATGTGAGAAATGTAAAAATTGCAAGAAGAGGATCGTTTCTACCAGGAATCCATGCCACTGAAGATACGAAAGCCGGATGGACAACAAATAAGATAGAAGTAATAAAAGAAGCGGAATCAGAGTATCCAAGCTCTTTTAAAAACAATAAAAGCAAAAAAGTGGATATTATGTGTATTACCATATTTGAAAAGTGATAGAAACCGGATTCCCCGCCGCTGATAATACTGTCAATAAGTAATGAAATATTTAAAACAGGTCTATAGAATTTAACGGGTTCTTCATTGAATACCGGCTTGAAAATAAAATCTTTTGCTTTAACAATGCTGTCCATTTCGTCAAGCCTGTTTACAATCAATGCATTATCATCACTATAGGTAAATCCGAAATTTGTAGTATGACCGTATATTAAATAGGTGAGAAAAAAAATGATGGAAAAAGATAGAACTTGAAATTTGTATTTATTTATCAGAGGTTTTATGTGTTCCATTGTAGGATTATATAAAAATATATTATTTTTCTCTATAATATAAATAAAATAAATTTCATAATAGATAGCTTTAATTTTTACTCGGCATAGTTTGCAAGAAGCTCAAAAAATGATAAGATTATTAAGTAAATAGGAGATATATACTAAGAATGGAAAAGCTTATTAAGCAAAATAAAGTATATGCAGGAAAAGCCGTTGATTTTTATTGTGATGAAGTTTTACTTACCGGCGGAATACATGCCGTCAGAGAATATTTAGGTCATCCTGGTGCTGCCGCTGTTCTTCCTCTTATGAATAAAAGAGATATTATTTTGGTAAAACAGTATAGGTATCCCATAGGGAGATACACTTATGAAATACCTGCTGGAAAGCTTAATTCGGGCGAATCTCCTATTAACTGCATCAAAAGGGAACTTGAAGAAGAAACCGGATATAAAGCTAAGAGAATAGAAAAAATGCTAGATTTTTATCCTACGACGGCCTTTTCAAACGAAGTTCTACACATTTTTGTCGCTTTCGGACTTATAAAAGGTGATAAGCATCCTGATGAAGACGAATTTGTTGCGACAGAAATTTTTGATTTTAAGAAAGCTATGAATATGGTTAAAACCGGCGAAATTATGGATTCGAAAACTATAATCGCATTATTATATTTTGATAACATTTTAAAATAGGAAGGAAAATTTTTATGAAGAGAAGTTGTTATTGCGGCGATGTAAGGGAAGACAGTATCGGCAAAGAACTTGTAGTAAACGGTTGGGTGCATTCCAGAAGAGACCACGGTGGAGTGATTTTTATTGATTTAAGAGACAGAGAAGGTATTGTTCAGGTGGTTTTTCAGCCGGAAAAGAAAGAAATTTTTTCTGTTGCGGAAAGATTGCGCAGCGAATATGTTATATCTGTCAAAGGTCTTATAAGGCATAGACCTGAAGGAACCGTAAATCCGAACATGCCCACTGGCAAAGTAGAGCTTGTCGTTTGTGAACTTGAAATTGTCAACAATGCTCCCGGGCTTCCTTTCGAAATATCGGATTATGTGGACACATCTGAAGAGCTGAGACTCAAATACCGCTATCTTGACATGCGCCGTCTGAACTTTCAAAAAAATTTCATAATGAGGCATAAAATTTCTAGAGAGATAAGAAATTTTTTAAATGACGACGGTTTTTTGGAAATAGAAACTCCTTTTTTGGGTAAATCCACACCCGAAGGCGCAAGGGACTTTTTGGTTCCCTCGCGGCTTCATCACGGCGCTTTTTACGCTTTGCCTCAATCTCCGCAGATTTTTAAACAAATTCTTATGGTGGCAGGTTTCGATAAATATTATCAGATGGCAAGATGTTTCAGAGATGAAGATTTAAGAGCTGATAGACAGCTTGAGTTTACACAGGTTGACCTTGAAATGTCTTTTGTTGAAGAAAATGACGTTATAGATGTTGTAGAAAGGATGCTTTCGAGAGTTTTTAAATCGGTTCTCAATGTCGATATTAAGGTTCCGTTTGAAAGAATGAGTTATTCCGATGCAATGATTAAATACGGTTCAGACAAACCTGATACGAGATTCGGTATGCTTATCCAAGATTTTTGCAAAGAGCTTAAAGACAGCGGTTTTAGTGTTTTTGCAAATGTTTTGTCAAAAGGCGGAATAGTAAGAGGTTTGTGCATACCAAAAGGAGCGAGTTTATCGCGTTCCGAAATCGACGGGCTTACAAAATTCGTTGGCGAGTATGGGGCAAAGGGACTTGCGTGGATAAAAATCACTAACGGCGGAGCAGAATCTAATATCGTTAAATATTTTAAAGATGAAGAGATAAAAGCGATAATTTCAAAGCTTGACGCAAAAGCGGGCGATTTGGTAGTGTTTTTGGCCGATGAAGAAAAAATTGTTACTCAGGGACTTGGAGTGTTGAGATTGAAAATGGGTAAAGAGCTGGGACTTATAGACAAAGATAAATTTAATTTTCTCTGGGTAATCGATTTTCCGATGTTCGAATGGGACAGAGACGAAAAAAGATGGTCTGCCCTTCATCACCCTTTTACTTCTCCAAAAGATGGAGAAACACTTACTGTGGAAAATGCCGCTAATGTTAAAGCTAAAGCTTATGATGTTGTTTTAAATGGAGTTGAGCTTGGCGGCGGTTCGATAAGAATACATAAAAATGAAGTACAAAAAAAAATTTTTTCCCTTTTAGGTATTTCCGATGAAGCTGCCAAAGAAAAATTTGGATTTTTGCTTGATGCGCTTACGTATGGCGCTCCGCCTCATGGAGGAGTAGCTTTGGGTTTTGACAGGCTTTGCGCACTTTTGGCGGGAGAAGAATCTATAAGAGAAGTCATAGCTTTTCCAAAAACGCAGAAAGCTTTGGATCCAATGTCAAATGCCCCGAGCGGAGTCAGCGAAAAACAATTGAAAGAGCTCGGAGTAAGAATAGTGATAAAACAGGCTAAAAACTGATTTACACAAGGAGTTAGAAGCGGTTTTGCGCATTTTTTTAGGCGGGAAAAACAAAATAGTCGGACGTTTTTCTTTAAAAACTGCAAATATGGTCACAAAAAGAATATATTTGAAAAATTCCGAAGAAGCTTTGCTTCTGCTTGGTAGACAGGATGAAAATATAAGAAGTATAGAAAACTTATATGGAGTCCAGATATTTGCCAGGCAAGATGCCGGCAGCGGTATATTTACTTTATCAGTGCGTGGAAGCTGTGCTAAAGTCGATAAAGCTTTAAGAGATATCGGATTTTTGCATGATAATTGCAGAGGGAAAAATGATATTATTCCAGAATATGCGCAGAAAGCGGAAACTGCCGTCGGAGATTATCTTTACACTTCATATGGCGGAAGGATTATAACGCCGCGTTCAGCAAATCAAAAAAAATACATTGAATCGATATTCCAAAAAGATATGGTTTTTGCCATAGGTCCGGCGGGAACTGGAAAAACTTTTCTGGCGGTGGCATGTGCGCTTAAAATGCTCAGAAATGGCAATATATCTAAAATAGTCATCACGCGTCCAGTTGTGGAAGCAGGGGAAAAACTCGGTTTTCTTCCCGGCGATTTGTATGAGAAGATAAATCCTTACTTACGTCCTCTTTATGATGCTTTTTATTATATGCTTGGAGCTGAAAGATTCAGGGCTTTAAAAGACGATGAGACGATAGAAATAGTGCCACTTGCTTATATGAGAGGCAGAACGATAGAAAAGGCTTTCATAATTCTTGATGAGGCACAAAACACTACAACCGAACAAATGAAAATGTTTCTTACGAGAATGGGCGTCGGCAGTAAAATAATCGTTTCAGGCGATAGAACGCAGATAGATATAGCTTCTCCAAAAAATTCTGGACTTTTGTCCGCTGAAAAAATACTTAAAAATATAGATGAGATTTCATTTGTACATTTTGATAAAAGCGATATAGTAAGACATAATCTGGTAAAACAAATAGTTAAAGCATACGAAGGAAAAAATGAACAATAAAATAAGTTTTTTAGAAAGAATCAAACTTTTAATAAGAAATTATCTTATTTCGGCGGCAAAAAGGCTTGGTGAAGAAAAGCCTAAAGGTCCCGCAATAAGAAATGCCAAAAATCTGCTTTCAAAAGAAATTAAAATTCCGCGTGCATTTTCCGCAGTTGCGGCGGCTTTGATGATGTCTTTCATGCTCTCAACTCATTTCGGCTTAGGTTATAAAGCGATTCTTTCCGTTATCATATTTATGTGCGGGATAATATATTTTTTTCTTATCCAGACTAAAGGAAAAGAGAAAGAGATTTTTACCGATAATGATGCTGTTGTCTTAATATGTCTTCTTTTTACAATCGCTCTTTTTATTTTGCAGCTTTCGGAAAAATATCTTAATACGATGGCTTTTCCGGTATCTGCATTTGTGGTTATGTCCGCAATGCTTTTGTCTTTTAGGATAGGATTCTTATATGCATTAATTCTGAGCTTATTTGCGGCGTTCATAGGAGGAATGTGTTTTGAACTGTTTTTTGTAATGTTATGCGGCTCGATAGCTGCCATGAGCGGAGTAAAGAAAATAAGAAAAAGATCGGATTTTACCAGTGTATTTCTCAGAGTGGCAATAGTAAATATCATCGTTATAACGATGTTTTTTCTCTTAAATGTATACGGGGTACAGGCTTATCAAAGAAATTTATTTTACGCAATATTAAACGCAATTTTTGCCGTCATACTGATTTTAGCGATGATGCCGTTTTTTGAAACATTTTTTTCAAGAACTACAAGCATTAAATTGATAGAACTTGCAGATTTTAATAATCCTTTATTAAAAAGGCTTATGCTTGAAGCGCCGGGAACCTATCATCACTCGCTTATGACTGCAGCAATAGCAGAGAAGGCGGCAGACGCTATCGGCGCAAATTCTCTTCTTGCCAGAGTAGGCGCGTATTATCATGATATAGGAAAATTGACCGCACCTGAATATTTTATAGAAAATCAAGGCTCGAATGCCAATCCACACGATCCTCTTACGCCTACAATGTCAAGCCTAATTCTTGTATCACATATAAAAGATGGAGTCGCTTTGGCAAAGAAATACAATCTTGACAAATCAATAATAGACAGTATTGAGCAGCATCATGGCACCACGACAATACACTTTTTTTATCATAAAGCACTTGAACTTAAAAAAGATACCAGAATGGAAAATTTCAGATATCCAGGACCGAAACCGAGGACAAAAGTTGCCGCAATAATTATGATTGCCGATTCTTCCGAAGCAGCTTGCAGGGCTCTTGATGACCCAACTGCCGTAAGAATAAAAGAAACGGTCGAAAAAATTATCAATAATAAATTTACCGATGCTCAGTTTTCGGAATGTCCGATTACTTTAAAAGATTTGCAGGCAATAGGTGATAGCATAATTTCGTCGCTTATAGGAATACATCATGCAAGAATTGAATATAAAGAAACGGAAAGCCGCTGAAATAATCAATTTTAACGGCTTTGACAAAAAAGATATTCCTATGCTTACTGAAGCAGCAAAAGCTGTTTTGAAATCTGAAAAAATAAAAAACTGTCAGATTAATTTCGTGATGATATGCGATGAAGAGATAAAAAAAATGAATGCAAAATACAGAAAAGTGCGTAAAATAACCGATGTTATATCTTTTCTCATTTTACCGCGATTATTTATAGGAGACATTTATATTTCCAAAGAGCGTTCAAAAAAACAGGCAAAAAAATACGGAAATACGTGGAGGCAGGAACTAGCCTATCTCATCATACACGGCGTTTTGCATCTTTGTGGGTATACTGATTACGATATTGAAAATAAAACAAAAATGTTTGCCAAGCAGGATAAAATTTTTAAATGCTTATTTTAACGGCTTTTATTTTTTTATTATTCTTCCTTGCAGTTTCCACATGGATATCGGCTGCGGAAATAGGAATTACCAGCCTGTCAAAATATAGGGTAAAAAAGCTTATAGTACAAAATCCAAAACTCTCCGGGACTTTAACAGACTGGCTGAAATCTCCGTATTATCTTCTCATTGTGATACTGACGGTAAATGTCATTGCTGACATGCTTATAAGCTTTCTCTCGACTTTTGTAATGACCAGCGCGTTTAATATGATAAACAGGCATATTGTGGAACTAGCCGCATGGGTGCTTACGTCTTTTATCGTGCTTATAGTGGGAGAAATATCTCCGAAGTTTTATGCCAGAACCAATTCCGAAAAAGTAACTGTTTTTTCAGTGCCGATACTCAATAAATTTGAAAGAATAATGAAGCCGTTTTTGTATCCATTGATAAAACTTACTGAATTTCTCTCGCCGAAAACTTCCGAAATGCCATCGTATGAACTCAGTATGGAAGAAGTTGAAAATCTTCTTTCTGAAGGAGGCCATTCTGGCGCCATAGATAAAGATACTAGCAGAATGCTTGAACGTACTTTAAAGTTTGGAGATTTATCCGTTAAAAGAATAATGACACCTTTAGATGAAATAGATTCCGTTGACATATTGCTTGACGAAGAAATTTTTCTCGATATAGCCGTCGAAATCTCAAGAAGCCGTATTCCAGTTTACGTAAATTCAAAAGACAATATAATAGGCTACATGCACATAAAAGATATTTTGTGGGCCTGGCAGGAAAATAAAGGACATTTTATCCGCTCTCTCGTAAAGCCTCCATATTTTGTGAGCGAAAATAAAAAAATAAACAGTCTTTTAAAAGAATTTCAAAGCGGGAAAACACATATAGCTTTTGTAAAAGATTCGAATGACAATATAACCGGAATGGTAACGCTTGAGGATATAATAGAAGAAGTCGTCGGAGAAATTCTTGATGAATACGAGTTTGAAGAATGACAATAATAATTTTAAAAATCATATTGTTTGCGGCTCTTCTTGCGATACTAGGGTTTTTTAATGGAGCAGAAACAGCCGTTACAAGTCTTTCGGGAGCTTATCTAAGGAGAGCTAAAGAAAAATGCGCAAAGAATTATTCATATATAATTTTCTGGGAAACTCATTCTGATGAAATAATGACTACGATGATGATAGGAATGAATCTTTCACTTGTGGGAATGGGCGTTGTTGTTTCTTCTCTTGCATCCGACATTATGGAAAATTACGGTTTTCAAAACGGGTATTTAAGGATTATTTTTCCTGCTTTGTCCATAGTTCTTGCACTCATTTTCGGAAATATTTTTCCGAAAACTTTCGCCAGATATAATTGTGAAAAAACAGGACTTATCGTTCTTCCAGCAGTTATCAAAATAAGCAAAGTTTTCAAATTGTTGAACATATTATTGTCCAGCATATCAAATAGAATATTGAAGGAACTTTTTAAGAAAAAAGTGATACGCTCCGTAGAGGCCGATGAAATAGATTTTTTGCTTTCTAACAAAAACACGTCTCCACTTCCTGATGATTCAAGAGAACTTGTAAGCAATATAATGAATTTTTCAGAACGCAGAATATCTCAGGTGATGGTTCCGCGTTCAGAAATATTTGCCGTAAATCTTGACGACGGTAAAGAAAATCTCATAAAGCAAATTATAGAAACAGAATTTTCAAGAGTACCTGTTTATAGAGGAAATTTAAACAATATTGTCGGGATAATATACAGTAAAGATCTTGCAGTGGCGTGGAGAAGTTCCGATATTATAGTTATAGAAGATTTGATAAGAACCGTTCATTATGTTCCGGAAAACGCAAAAGTCAGCAAAATACTTAAAGGATTTAAAACCGGCCACCATCATATATCGATTGTCGTAGATGAATTTGGTTCGACTATAGGAATAGTTTCAATAGAAGATCTCATCGAAGAAATAGTCGGCGAAGTGTGGGACGAATATGACGAATCTGATATGAATGAAAAGACCATCGTAGCCTTAAATGACAGCTCATATCTCGTGCAGGCCTCCGAAGCCATAGCCAATCTTAACGATAAGCTTAATCTTAATATTCCTGAGGTAGATTATGCTACTGTAAACGGTTGGGTTTTAGAAATTTTTGGCGACATACCACAAACTGGCGAAAAGGCGCAATGGGAAAATATTGAAATAGAAATACAAGATGCCGATGTAAAACAGATTAACCGCATTATATTGAGACGGAAATAAAAAATGTATTATTTGATTAAAGGACTTGTTTTAAACAGCGGCACGCATTTGGAAGCGGATAAACTTGTAACCGTTTATTCTTATGAATGGGGGAAAATTCAAATCATCGTTCCAGGAGCAAAAAAAATAAAAGCAAAACTTTCTGCCGCATCTGAACCTCTCACAGAAAGTGAATTTTCCATTTTGCAAAAACATCCTTCCATACGTCCGAAAGTAACCGGAGCGAACATATTAAATAACAATACCATGTTAAAAACTGATTTCAAAAGAAATCTTTACGCTTTGTATGCTGCCGAAATAAGCGATAAATTGGCGCCATTTAATATGGAAAACGCAGAGAAATATGAGCTTATAGCCAGAGTGTGGCATCTTTTTGGGAACTGCAAGTTTCCGAAAAGAGTGTTAACGGCTTTTATATTGAGGTTTTTAAAATTGTCAGGATATGGTTTTGTCGATTATATAAAACACAGCGGCTCTCTTCCGGATAAAAAAATTGTAAAAGGATTAAAAAAATTCTCAAACTGTTCAGGCGATGAGGCCGATAAAATATGTGAGTTTGATGACAATGAAATCTGGAACTACGTTGAAACGTATCTCATGAATTATATAAAACGTCCTTCTGTAAGCGTATTCTTAAAAAAAATCGGCGGCTGATTGTAGCTGCAATGTGTTTTTTTTGCTAGAATACTTACTCATTATTGACGGTAATCGGGAGATTATATGAACTTTCAAGATATTATTATGACGCTTCAAAAATTTTGGGCAAAAAAAGGCTGTCTTGTATACCAGCCTTACGATTTGGAAAAAGGAGCTGGAACGTTTAACCCCGCAACTTTTTTAAGAGCTTTGGGTTCTAAACCGTGGAGTGCTGCTTATGTTGAGCCTTCAAGAAGGCCCAGCGATGGACGTTATGGAGAAAACCCTAACAGAATGCAGCTTTTTTATCAGTTTCAGGTTGTTATGAAACCTTCTCCAAAAAATATACAGCAGATTTATCTTGAAAGTTTAAAGGCGATAGGACTTGACCCTAAAAAACACGACATAAGATTTGTCGAAGACGATTGGGAATCGCCTACACTAGGCGCATGGGGGCTCGGCTGGGAAGTGTGGATAGATGGCATGGAAGCGACCCAGTTTACATATTTTCAACAGTGCGGTGGAATCAACTTAAATCCTATAACAGCTGAAATAACGTATGGGCTTGAAAGGCTTGCGATGTACGTACAAAAAAAAGACAATGTTTATAATTTGCAATGGTCTGATACCGTAACTTATGAAGAAGTTAGGCTGGAAGAGGAAAAACAGTGGTCTAAATACAATTTTGAAACGGCAGACGTTGAAATGTTGAAGAGACATTTTAACGAGTGGGAAGAACAGGTAAATAAACTTGTTGAAAAGAGTCTTCCTTTGCCGGCATATGACGCCGTGATGAAATGTTCGCATTTGTTTAATCTTTTAGATGCCAGAGGAGCCATATCCGTGTCCGAAAGAGTCGGTTATGTTTTAAGAGTGAGAACTTTGGCAAAGAGAGTTGCACAGGAATATTTGAAAATGATTGAGAAAGAGGTAATAAAAAATGACTAATGAAAATATAAAAAATGCGCTTCTTGAAATAGGCACCGAAGAGATTCCGTCGTTATATATAGAGCCGGCTTTAAAGCAAATCGATGAATTTGCCGCAAAAGCTTTAAGTGCCGCAGGATTGAAATATGCGTCGTTAAAAACTTATGCAACACCCAGAAGACTTGTATTATTTATAGAAAATCTTGATGAAAAAAGTCCCGGCGGAACTGAAGAAATTTTAGGACCATCTTTAAAAGCAGCAAAAGATACGGAAGGCAATTTTACTCATGCGGCCGTAGGTTTTGCCGATAAAAATGGCATTAAACCGGAAAAACTTTCCATAAAAACCACAGAAAAAGGGGAGTATCTCTGTTTTGTTAAAAAAATCATAGGTGAAAAAACCGAAAAAATTCTTCCCGTATTTTTTTTGGAAATAATAAAAAATATTTCCTTTCCGAAGACTATGGTATGGGAAGAAAGCATGTTCAGGTTTGCACGCCCGATAAGAAGCATAACCGCCCTTTACGGCAAAAAGATTATCAATTTTAAAATAGCCGATGTTAAGTCTTCCAATCGGACTATAGGACTTCATGCGGCCGACAACGGAAAAATAGTTATAGACCTTCCGGAAAATTATCTCTTAAAAATGAAGAACAAATCCGTAATCGCAGATCAAAACGAAAGAAAAGAAGAAATAAAAAAGTCCATCGATTATGCCGTGAAGGATGTGGGAAGTGTGATTGCAGACGAAGCACTTATAGACGAAATAAATTATCTCGTAGAATATCCTTCCGCCGTGCTGTGTGATTTTGACAAAAAATACCTTGACCTTCCCCAAGAGGTTCTTACTGTATGCATGAAAAAAAGCCAAAAATGTTTTGCCATCAACGACAAAGACGGAAATTTTTCAAATCATTTTATCGGCGTCAGAAATGGCATTTCAAGAAATTTGGATATAGTTAAAGAGGGGTATGAAAAAGTCGTAGCCGCAAGACTTACCGATGCTGAGTTTTTTTATCATAACGATTTACGAAAAGGGCTTCGGGAAAATTTTGAAAAACTTAAAGGCGTTGTTTTTCATAAAGAGATGGGAACAGTTTATGAAAAAATCGAACGCATAAAACGAATAACATCTCTTTTAAATCATGAATTCAATATCGGCATAGATGACAATATGCTTGATAAGGCAGTTATGTTTTCCAAAGCGGATCTAGTGAGCGAAATGGTTTTTGAATATCCCGAACTTCAGGGAGTAATGGGAAAAATATACGCTCTTAAACTCGGAGAAAACGCAGAAATCGCACATGCTGTCGAACAGCATTATTGGCCTTTAAGCAGTTTCGGAAAACTGCCTGAAAATAAAATAGCCGTTTTAATATCTTTGGCTGACAAAATAGACACTTTAGCCGCTAATTTCTCCATAGGTATTGAACCGTCGGGTTCTGCCGATCCTTATGGACTGAGAAGAGCTGGGATAGGTGTTATAAGGATGATTACAGAAAACTTTCCGCAGTATGACTTGACAGACATTTTGGAAAAAACTTTCAATTATCTTCCTGAAAATGTAAAAAGCAATCCGAAATATAAAAACGCTCCAGAAAGACTTGGCAGATTTTTTCGTCAGAGAATAGAAAACATACTTGAAAGCGAAGGCTATGCGGCGGATGAAGTAAAAGCTGTAGTGAACGCTTTGGAACACGAGAAAATGAAAAAGCTCGGAACCCTGCGTCCAAAACTTGACGCCTTAATAAATGTAAAATGCAAAGAAGATTTTATTTCAATATCTTCGGTTTTTAAAAGAATAAATAATATTATAAGTCAGGCAAAAAAGCAGAATACGGCGATTGCGGAAGATATAAATGAAACTTTAATGAAAGAAAGTGCCGAACTGGAATTATATAATGCCGGCAAAAGCGCACAGTCAGAAGTCGAAGATTATCTTTCAAAAGCGCAATACGATAAAATTTTTGATAAAGTACTTGAACTCAAACCACTCATAGACAACTTTTTTGAGAAAGTCATGGTCATGGATAAAGATGAAAAGATTAAAAAAAACAGAATAGCGCTTTTAAACAAAGTAAAAAATATATTTATAAATTTTGTAGATTTCTCGGCATTGCAAAATTAATATATTTTGTATATAAAACCGAATTTTTCAGCGCAGTTTTTTTCTGTTGAAATATCCGGTAGAAACCGTTAGAAAGTATATGCAGGCGGCTAATGCTATCAGAGAACCTACAGCATAAATGGACGATATTGCTGCTATATCTATAATTTTTCCTCCTATAATTACCCCTATGGCAATGCCGATATCCCAGCTTGTAAGGTATGTAGAATTTGCGGTAGCTCTTCTGTTTTTCTCTGCGAGGTTGACAAACATAAAATTAAAAGCAGGAAACAACATTCCATAAGATAAACCTATTATAAGCGCCGAAAAATAATACAGCGTTGATTGAAATATGTGAATCTTATCTACGAAAAATAGACAAAGTAAAGACGTGGAAGCTGTAAAAGTTCCAGCCGTTATGACCTGAATTATTCTGCCTTTATCTATTTGTTTTCCGGAAAAAACTCTGGAAAATAAAAGCCCTGCCGCGCAAACGGCAAAAAAAGTTCCGTTACCTCCTGTTATGCCGTTATATCTTCCGTACATGGCTATATATGTGGTTATCATTCCGTAAGGTATTCCAAGCAATAAAAAGTTTATTCCAAGTGGAAAACCTTTTATAAGAAAAAATCTGTCAAACGATACAGTTTCCTTTACTTTCGGACAGACATTTACGGGAACTTTTACTGCTAAAACAAAAATACAGCCGATAGTTCCTGAAATAAGAGCTCCGTAAAAAAGCATGACAAATGGAAATCTGTCGTAGATTATGAGTCCCATTACAGGTCCTATTGCCATTGCAAGCGTGCTTGAAAGACCGAAATAGCCTATTCCTTCTCCCTGACGTGAAAAAGGCATAATGTCGATAACTACTGTATTGTTTGTAGTTGTTGCCGCGCCAAAAGCAAAACCATGTACTGCCCTTATGATTATAAAAAAGATTAAAGCTGTTGCCGCTATGTAGCCTGCAAAAAAAGCAATAAATGCAAAATATGAGATGATATATACTGTTTTTCTGTCAAAAGAATCGGCAATAAAACCGGAAAATGGTCTTATTAAAATAGCGCAGGCTATATATCCAGAGATAATTAGCCCTGCCTGCGAATTTGTAACGTGGAAAAAATTTGTCAAATAAAACGGCAGTGTTGGCATAAGCAGATAAAATGAAAAGAAAAGCAAAAAATTTGCGATGCTTGCAAAAATAAAATCGGAAGTCCAAAGTTTTGGTTTTGTCTGTTTATTCATGTCGTCTATAGAAATACCCGAATGTTTAAACATCCGGGTTGCATTTATTTTATTATACCTTCTGTGGCTACGCACAATGACAGCCTTTATAAGCGTGCGTTGATGTATAATTCTGTTGTTAAATTACATCCCTGCAATTTTAATTAAGACCCTTTGTTAATCTAATTTTTTAAATTATTTGTCGTGCATTTCGTTAATTTCAGATTCTAATTTTATTATTCTCCATTCTAAATCAGATATTATCTTATCTTGATCATAAATGACACTATCAACAGCCTTAGCATAGCGACTAATTCTCGATTCAATCATTGAGTCAATAATTTCATAGATTATGTAAACTATTACAATTGATATAATTACGATCATAATAATTATTCCCCTTATTGAACCTCTGACATTTTTATTCGCCTATTATTTTAATAAGGACTCTTTTTCTTCTCATTCCATCAAATTCGCCATAAAATATTTGTTCCCATGGGCCAAAATCGAGCTCTCCATAGGTTATTGCTGCTACGACTTCTCTTCCCATAATCTGCCTTTTTAAATGTGCATCGCCATTGTCTTCGCCTGTTCTGTTGTGCTGATAAAGAGAAAGAGGCTCATATGGGGCAAGTTCTTCAAGCCATCTTTTATAGTCATTGTGAAGTCCGGATTCATTGTCATTGATAAAAACAGAGGCAGTAATGTGCATAGCGTTAATCAGTACTATCCCGTCTTTTATTCCGCTTTCGTTGACGGTTTTTTGAACATCCTTTGTTATGTTTATAAAGTCTATTCTATGTGCAGTATTAAAAACAAGTTCTTTTCTGTACGTTTTCATGCCGTCTCCTTTAATGTTTTAGCCGCAATTCCCTGACCGTTAGGTCTGGGAGATTTAATTTTATCAACCATTTTTACTTTAGCTTCTTCATAATAATACAAAATTTTTTATGCTTTTGTGCGCTAGGCGCACAGAAAGAGTGCTGCTAAGCGGAGCGCAAAACAAAAAGCAACAAGACCTGGCGCAAAGGCGGCGCCATACGTGCGCGTTGTAATGTATTAATATGATACGTTTATTTGACAAAAATTTTTGTTTTATGCTATACTGTCCAAGTTGTAAAAATTGAAGTCCTTCGAGTTCTCTTTATTTTTTTGGTAAATCATTTCAAATTTATGGGCCCGTAGCTCAGTCGGTAGAGCACCTCACTTTTAATGAGGTTGTCGTGCGTTCGAGCCGCACCGGGCTCATTTCAATGAAAAATACTGCCCCCATCGTCTAGGGGTCCAGGACACATGATTTTCAATCATGCGACACGAGTTCAAATCTCGTTGGGGGCGCGTTTTGTGCGGAAGAAAAATACTACTAACCGTTTAAGTTAAATCTTAGACGGTTATTTTATGGAAGGCAAACATGGCTACTTTAGTCGTTATAGGAACCCAGTGGGGAGATGAAGGGAAAGGAAAAGTCGTACATTATCTTGCAAAGCAAGCGGATTATATTGTCCGTTACCAAGGCGGCAATAATGCCGGCCACACCCTAATTTATGAAAACAAACCATTTGTTCTGCATTTGATACCTTCAGGAATATTGTTTCCGAAAAAAATGTGTTTAATCACAAATGGTGTCGTAGTAGATCCAAGATCTCTAAAAGAAGAGATTGCTCTTTTGAGCAAGAAAAAGATATCACTAAAAGGTAGATTTTTCATAAGCGAACTTGCACATGTAATTCTTCCTTACCATAAACTTATCGATGGAATTCTTGAACAAGGAAACGTTAAAATAGGAACCACCAGAAGAGGCATAGGGCCTGCATACGCCGATAAAGTAAAAAGAATAGGCATAAGAATAGCTGATTATGTTGAAAAAGATGTTTTTGAAGATTTGCTTGAAAAAAATCTAATTGAAAAAGCTCCAATTCTTGAAAAAAGCGGAGTGAATGTAAAGAAGCTTAAAAATGATATATTAAGGGACAATAAAGAGTTGTCAAAATTTTTAAAACCTTTTATCACCGACACAAGTCTTATGCTTGACACTGCGATTAAAAAAAATAAGAAAATTCTTTTTGAAAGCGCTCAAGGGACATTGCTTGATCTTGATTTCGGAACATATCCTTTTGTGACTTCGTCAAACCCAATCGCCGGAGGAGTAGGTACTGGAGCTGGAATAGGACCGAGTAATATAGATAAAGTGCTGGGAGTAGTGAAAGCCTACACTACAAGAGTCGGAGAAGGACCTTTTACTTCTGAACTTTTTGATAAGATGGGTGAATATTTAAGAGAAAAAGGGGGGGAATACGGAGCGACTACCGGCAGACCACGCAGATGCGGCTGGTTTGACGCCGTCATAGTACGTCACAGCGTGAGAGTAAGCGGCATAAAACATCTTATTCTTACGAAACTCGATTGTATGGAAGATATAGATACCATTAAAATATGCGTTGCCTACAAATATAAAGGCAAAATATATAAAGAAATGCCAGCGTCAAGAACAGTCCAGTCGGGTTGTAAGCCGGTTTACGAAGATATGCCGGGATTTAAAGGAAAAGTAAAAGGCATCACCGACTTTAAAAAGCTTCCGAAAAATGCTCAGAAGTATATTAAACGCTTAGAAGAGCTTGTGGGAGCGAAGATAGATTTAATATCTCTTGGAAGAAAGAGGGAAGAAACGATAGAAGTAACAACAGGTGTAGAATGGTTTTAAAAAAGGATATTTGATCGTCAAGTTTTGAAAATTTCTTTAAGATTTTTCTTTTGAAGACTAAAAAGAGGCCTGTGGCAAAGTCATATTCAATACTGCTGTGTTTGGCTGGATGAATAATAAATTATGAAAATAAGACTTTTAAGATTTACAACAGATCCCGAAAGAGCTTGCGCTGTAGCTGCAAGATTATGTTATATCGCTTCTGGAATAGATGAAATATCTGAAGAACTCACGAAAGAAAAGGTAAAAAATCTGCTTGGCAAAATCATTTCTTCAGGGCATCATTCTGTTCTAGAACATGCATCCTTTACTTTCGGTGCAGAAGGAGTTTCAAGGGCTTTGCTGGCACAGCTTACAAGGCACAGAATAGCCTCGTATTCAGTGCAAAGTCAAAGATATGTAAAATTTAAAGACGGAGTCGAGTTTGTCGTTCCAAAGACCATAAAAAAAGATGCAAACCTTTTAAAAAAATATAATGATTTTTTAAAAAGTACTGAAAAACTTTATAAAGAATATCTTGACGCTGGCATTCCTGCGGAAGACGCCAGATATATCCTGCCAAACGCTTCTGCTACAAAAATTATCATAACCATGAATGCAAGAGAATTAAGACATTTTTTTGCACTCAGATGCTGCAATAGAGCGCAATGGGAAATAAGAGAAATGGCGTGTACAATGCTTGTTCTGGCCAGAAAAGAAGCGCCGATATTATTTTCGGATGCAGGACCTGATTGCATAAGACATGCTTGTCAAGAAGATTCTCCATGCGGCACTCCCTGGAAAAAAAATAATTAAATTTTGGAAACAAAATGAAAAGATACAGGATTTTTTTATTAATTGCATTAATGCTTGTCACTGTATTTGTTTTTTATCCGGTGCTTAGTGCAGATTTTATAACTCTTGATGACTATGGCATGGTGATTGATAACTTGAAAATCCGTTCTTTATCTTTAGACAATTTCAAAGAACTGCTTTTAGAACCCCATTATAATCTTTTTCATCCTCTTGTAAATCTTTCTTATGCCATTGAATATCATTTTTTCGGAATAGATCCATATTTTTACCATGCGGACAATCTCATTCTTCATCTTTTCAGTTCGCTTTTTATATTTTTTATATTTTTCCGTATTACAAAAAATAATTATGCCGTATCTCTGATAACGGCACTGATATTTGCCTGCCACCCGATGCATGTCGAGCCTATCGCATGGGTGAGTGGCAGAAAAGATACATTGTATGCTTTTTTCTTTCTGAGCGCATGGCTTGCGTATTTAAAAGCGTATTCTTATAAAGGAAAGAAATACATTTTTTTTATAGCTTTTTCTGTGATTTTATTTTTATTTGCATGCCTGTCAAAAACCATGGCGGTAACGCTGCCTGCCGTTTTGATTCTCTGTGATTGGTTTAGTGGTGAAAAATTCGATAGAAAATCAATACTAAAATATCTGCCTTTTGCAATAACGGCGGCGGCATTTTCAGTCAGTACTTATTTAATATATTATTCCGAAAGTCAGAGGCAAGAGCTTACCCTTTACACATTATTTGTAAATTTTATATCCGCTCATTTTAACGTATTGTTTTATATGGTAAAATTTATATTTCCGGTAAAACTTTCTGTAATTTACCCTGACTTTTTTGATGCAAGCGCGCGCCCCCCTAATTATATTTTATACGCTCCAGCTTTGTTATACGGGATAGCGGTTTTAATATTGTGGAGTTTAAAAAAGACAAAAATAATCTTTTTCGGGTTTACTTTATTTGCAGTTCTGATATTACCTGTGATAAACATATTGCCGGCGGGTATATCGAAGGTAGCCGATAGGTATACTTATGTATCTTTTACAGGCTTTGCTTATATTGCAGCTGCGGGAATGATATTTTTATACAAAAAAGCCGGAAAAAAATATGTCAAAATTTTATTTGTATCTGCTGTTTCGGTATTAATGATAACAATGTGTTTTACAGCGTATGCCAGAGCGGAAAAATGGCGCAATTCCGCAGCGCTATACGCAGATATAATAAAAAACTATCCTGGAGAAATGTCAAAAGCTTACTCTCTGAGAGCTGTCGGTTACCCATCTGGCATGAGAAAAAATGCCGAAAAAGATTTTGAAATGGCTTTATATCTAAATCCATATAATAATGAAGCCGCTTTTATGCTTGCAAACATAAAAATTGAACAAAAAAAATATAATGAAGCCTTCGACTTGTACAGGATGCTTTCTTATTACGATTATAATATTGAAGCAGTTTATTTATATTCTGCCAGAATTTATTATGAACAACAAAATAAAGAAAAAGCTTTTCAGCTTATTGAAGAAGGGATACAAAGGTTTCCGAAAGCCCATTATTTGTATAATGCACTTGCTATATTTTACGCGTATGAAAAAGAGTATGATAAAGCCATTGAAACTTTTCAAAAATCAAAAAGTCTAAATTCGAGAAATGAAGAAACATACAAATATCTTGCACAAATTTATGATATGCTCGGCAAATTTAGTTTGTCTGAAAAAGAATATAAAGATGGTATTGTAAACTGCCCCGAAAACAAAATGCTGTTATACAGTCTGGGAGAATTTTACTTTAATTTTAAAGATTTCGGCAATGCTTCGATAGTATTTGCACATATGATAAAAAAGTATCCACAGGATTACAAATCATATCTTTATCTTGGAAATATTGAAAGCATGAATGGTAATTTTAAGAAAGCTTTGTATTATTACACGCTTGCCGTATTGACAAAAAACGATTATGCCGAAGCATATTTTCGAAGGGCACTGATGCATCTTGAAATGGATAACTATTTAAAATCAGCTGAAGACGCACGATACGCCGAATCCTTGGGATTTGACATCAGCAGGTATAATTATAAAAAAGAGTTAAAAGAAAAAAGCGGCATTGCCATAGAGTGAATTAAATGATAAACATACGGCAGGTTTTATTGCTTTAGTTTTGATGTTTATAACGGTATTTGTCTTTTATCCGGTGCTTAAGTGGATTTTATAAAATATTTATGATTTAATCGCATAGATAAGGGAGATGTATAATGCATGAAGTTTATCATTTTTTAATCGCGCTCATCGTGATTTTAACCGCCGCAAAAATATTCGGTGAAATAGCTGTGAGATTAGGGCAAAGCGGCATCGTGGGAGAACTTATAGCCGGCGTTATTATAGGTCCCGGGGTTTTGGGGCTTGTCAGCGAAACTCCTGTGCTTGCAAATATTTCTGAACTTGGAGCAATAATACTGTTATTTGAAGTGGGACTTTCAACGGATATAAAAGAATTTGCCCGCGCTGGGGGCTGGGCTGCTGCTGTAGCTTTTGTGGGAGTTTTTCTCCCTTATTGTTTTGGATATTTCATATTTATTCATTTCGGGATGAGCAGTACTCAAGCGATTTTTGCCGGCGCGGTTCTTACGGCAACTTCCGTTGGAATAACCGCAAGAGTATTCAGGGATTTAAAGAAACTTGAAAGCGAAGAGGCAAAAGTCGTGTTGGGTGCCGCCGTTATTGATGATGTTATAGGTCTTACGATTCTTGCGGTTGTTTTAAAAATTGTTTCTGGTGGGACAGTTACAGCCGGAAGCGTTGTACAAATAGCGGGAACCGCTGTGTTATTTTTGATTCTTGCAATAGGTGCGGGACTTCTAATAGCTCCGACACTTTTTAAACTTGTATCAAAAATGAAACAGGAAAATATAATATTCGTGATAGGTTTTGCTTTCTGTCTTTTAATATCGGCGCTTTCTTCTAAGTTTGGTCTTGCCCCTATTGTCGGTGCTTTTGCTGCTGGTCTTGTTTTATCGAGTACAAAACAAGGTGCGGAAATAAAAACAAATCTCAAACCTCTTTCTGCATTTTTTGTTCCGATATTTTTTGTTTTGATGGGGACTAACGTTGAACTTGGTACGTTTAATCCTTTTGTCGCAGGAAATGGAACGATTCTTTTTTTAACTGCAATACTTTTTGCGGCGGCTTTTATAGGAAAAGCAGCCGCGGGGTTTGCCGTGTTTAAGAAAGGAATTAACAAGTTGTTAGTGGGAGCTTCCATGGTGCCCAGAGGCGAAGTAGGTTTGATATTTGCCGGAATAGGTTTTAGAAATGACGTTTTTGGTTCAAACGAATATAGCTCCCTTGTCGCAGTTATAATGCTTACTACTTTTGTTACACCATTTATTCTTAAATATTTGATTACAAAAGAATTGAAAAAAGGAATATAAAATGATTTGTAAATTATTTTTCACTCTTATTTTGTCCGTGATGTTTTTCTTAAATGCTGCTTTTGCAGCAAACGACAGAAATGTTACGGATAACCCCTACGGGTTTAGACTTGTAGCTGAAGCGGAGAAGAATTCAACGGTGATAATCGAACCTGATGGAACCGAAACACCTGACATGAAAGAAGTAAATGAAAGTGATACTTATCAGGCTCAGATAAAAGCTGCTGCTGAGATAAAAAAGAGCGGACGCAAATCCTATGAATCGACTAAGAAGAAACCCATAGGAATTAAAGAGAGGCAAAAATCCGTATCCACAGAAGAACCTAAAATAAAAAAAGCAGATAAGCTTGATAAAATGTTTCATAATTTCATAAAAAAGCCGTCAGTATCAAAATTTCTCAATTCTGTTAAATCCGGCTGGACAAAATTTAAAAAATGGGTTGTTACTCTGCCCGGTATAAGACATTGGCTTGTTTCTCCATACTCAATTGAAAATTACAAAAAGAAACTGAAGACGGCAGGAAAAGAAAATTCCGATTACCTTAAAAAAGATTCAGCAGGCATTAATATGGTTAAGGAAGGCAGCAAGAAGTTTTTCAAATAATGTTTAATATGTATGTTAAGCATCGGCTGCTATGCCGACAAATTGTATGTGGTACAAAATATATAAGCGGCAATAGTTGAAAAGAACGCAAAAGTTAAGATATTAAAAAAATAAGTTTATTTTTTGGGTTTTTAGAGAAACCCAATAGAAGAAAACAAATAATAGTTTGAGAGTTTTTTATGAAGAATAGCCGCCAGACCAGATATATCCATCTTATCTATAAGTACATTATATTATTATCAAAGCAATATATAAAAACGGCAATGAAAAAAGGCCGTTTTTTTCATTTTGCGGCAAAAAAAGAGTATTACTAATAATTTAAAAGAAATAAATATACGCAAAAAAGAGTAGCTAAGAAATTATTTTTTTGTTTCAAAAAAGAGCAAAATGCTTCTTTGTCAAGAATATATAAACTAATTCAAGACAAACTAAAAATAACGCTTTGCGGGACGTTTTCGTCTTTTAATTAATAAGGAGCTGCTGTGAACTCTACAAAAATACCTGTAGTTTTTTCAATTGATAATGAATATGTCAAACAGTTAGCTGCCGTCATAAAGTCAATCCTCGATAATTCGGACCGCGATTTTGAATTTAATGTTTTATCGCGATTTATAAGCGCGGAAAATAAAGAAAAATTGCGAAGTATTGCCCTCAATTTTAATTTTTTTGATATATCAGCTTTTATTAAAAATTTACCTATTGAAAAATATATGTATAACAAAGACTGGAATTATATTTCAATAGAAACTTATTTTAGATTTTTTATACCGCGAATTTTTGATCAATACGACAAAATCATATATTTGGATGCAGACATTCTTGTTTTGGATGATTTATCAATGCTTTATAATGAAAATATTGACGGCTGTTATGCGGGCGCAGTACAAGATTTATATATTAAACCATTTTGGTATACCCCGATAAATTTAACGAATCCGTTTTAAGGAATTTTAAAGATTATTTGAAAAATAAACTCGGTAAAAACAGTGACGACTATTTTAATGCCGGCGTACTGCTGTTAAATCTTAAATAGATGCGGCAAGACAATATAGAATCTAAATTATGGGAGTTTGCGCAAAAAGAGAGTCCTCTCAGATTTCAAGATCAAGACGTTTTAAACTCAGTATTTGATAAGAAAACAAAATTTCTAGCTGCTAAATGGAATATTTTTGCAGGTTATTACAAGTGCAATTTTAAAGATGTGAATGCAGGCATTGTACATTTTACAGGAGCAAATAAACCTTGGATATTTAAGTATAATTTTAATTATGGTTATGACTTTATAGAAAAATGGTGGAAGTACTATGCCTCAACGCCTTATTTTAAGAAGAAAGACCTGAATATTTTTAAAGGCATTGAAAGCACAAAATGGAAAAAGTTTGAATTAAAGATATGGAAATTCATATTATTTAGTATTGTTAAAGAAACGTATGACAAAGTGAGAGTCAGAATTTTTCATAAACTTAATCGCGTGATAAAAATCAAACCAAAATATAGAGAAAACAGATTATAATGAAGACAATAAAAGCAATGTTATTAATTGACGAATTTTTGTATAATAACTGGATAAAAAGCCCGCTAAGGTTCTAAATCAGCTGATGCAGGTTCTAAGTTGATGAACGGGTATAAAATCAATTTTAAAGGTTTGTCTTTAGAATGATATGTGAAAATACGCAAAGGAATAATCTCTTTATGTACCCCACAAAAGTTTCGGTAATAATCCCCGTTTACAATGTAGAACCATATTTAAGGCAATGCTTGGACAGCATACTAAACCAAACGTTAAAAGATATAGAAATCATCTGCATCAATGATGGTTCTACTGATAAATGCTTAGATATTTTGCGTCAATATGAAAAAATAGATGACAGAATTATAATTATAGACCAA
>JAITIP010000010.1 GCA_031279415.1 Candidatus Endomicrobium procryptotermitis
CCAAGAAACAGCGTTACAATATTTTTCATATTATCCATAATTTTTCTCCTTTTAAATAGTTTTTTAAAAACGAAAAAGTATGGATTCTTTAGAATCTTGAACTATATATTTTATGGAGAAAAACAATGAAAGAGATTGATAAACAAATTAAAGAAATTGAAGAAAAAATGAGTGACCCCGATTTATGTTTTGGAACGGCTTCTACTTGGAGCAGGTGTACCGGCTATTATCGCGCAGTTGAAAATTGGAACTATGGAAAGCGCCGAGAATATGCCGATAGAACCGAATACCAGCCTTTTGAAGCTGGACATAATGGAGATAAGCAATGGGTAGAGAAGTTGCTGCATGGAAAAGATGGGGCAAAATGACACACTTTTTTTAAGAAATTCTATAAAATTTTTAAATGTTAATATATATATAGGTTATTGATTGTTCAAAGAGAAGTTACCGGAATACTTTTTTAGAATAAAATAACTAAATATTGTCAGCAAGTTTTGTTGACGGAGAGAGGGTCCTCCTATAAAACACACTGGGTACCGTGCCGCCTATCATTTTTATTTTGGCATGGAAAGGCACGAAATATGATAAAATACGAAAATTTAAACAACATCAATTCCTGGATAAATTCACACGAAGAATTTATTAGGCACTGGGCTTTCCTGAATAATTACAAAATCTGGAAAGAAGCTAAACAGCCCTTTCATCTTGGTATTCAAAAGAAAACTCTCACGAATCCCAAGAAAAATTTCTTTGATTATGGGCCTATTCAGAAAATAAAAATAACCTTTCAAAATCAATTTTATTTAAAGCCTTATATGGAAAACTGTGATTATCTATGGTGGATACAAGATACTAAAGTAAAGGTAATAGATATGAACCAGCTTAAAGATTTTACTATAAAAGTTGATGGTGATTATTTCTTGGAAAGTGATTGCCGACTTGAATTAAAGGATAACTTTGACAGTACCTATTTCACACCAGAACAGGTAATAAATGCTACAATTCAAATTTTAGACACCTCAGAAAAAATAAACTTTGCATATAAGAAATCTTTTGATAAATATGAACTATCTTATTTTAGAAAAAATACTCATAAAAAAGCATGGATAATAAGTATTACTCATAATGATACCGGCTTTCATGCTTCGGTAGTAGACTGGGCTTATTATTCAAAAACGCATGAAGTAAAAAATGTACAACTCAAAAGAAACGGAGAAACTTTTATGAAAGCGATTAGAGGGGAAATAAGCAAGAAGGCACATTTTAAACGCTCAAATGAATTTTCTTTTTACACAGAAGATTCTAATATAAAAATTGCGTCCTGGTTACAATCTTATTTAAAAAAAGATTCGGTTATTGATTTATTATTATCTGTATTTTCTATTCAAGCAGATTCTGCTTGTAACTATGTAAATAAAGAAGATATTATTAATATATCTAATAGTAATATACAAAATTATCTTTATTTACATAGTTACAAGCAAAGTGCTTGTTTAGAAAATAATAAAGAATTAAAACATAAAAAAACCGCAATTTTGTCTATATCACCTATAATTGATGATATGACTTATATTGACAAAGAATTAATAGGAGCATAGAAAATGAATAACGGAAAACAAAGAGCCCTTCCAAGGTGGGAAACCCCGCCTAAAAAAGAAGATTGGAATGAAAAGAAAGAACGCCCGGACGCTCGCTACTATTTCTCCTCTCCGGAGATATGCCGGAAGGGAATTCCCTTCCGACAGTTGCCCACTCTTGATGGGCCTTCTTCATTTGCCCCCGCAATTTTAGCCGGGACGGTTTATCGCTTTTATTTGGCGACATTTTAATATAATTTATAAGTACAAAAATAATTCCTGTTTCATTAAAATTCTTTTGCTTAGGAAGAAAAAAATATTGCACCTTGAGCAAAAGCAAAAAATTTTTTAAATTTAAAAAAAAAATTGCCGTCCCTTTTGGAGAGACGGCAATCGTAAAATTAGAGCTTCTTTGTCCAGGTAGCACTATTGATATTGCCACCACCTGATACTACTTCAAGTTTGCCACTAGCATTTATTTCAATATGGTGCTTATAAGTATACGGAGTTCCCGAAGTAACCTTTACCTCATAATTTGAGGAATTGTCTATCGAAATAAGGGCATGAACTACAGAACTGGTATTAAACTTCCAAGTAACGGTATGATTCGTGTTCTCAAATACAAGACTATAAGTAATCTGTGTATTAGGGGAAACCCATTCCCAAGTGCCAATAAATGCTTCAGGCCACACATAGCTCGTTTGAGTGCCTGGGTCCGGAGAAGTGTCGGGATTTGTGCTTTGTTCACATCCCATGAACACCATAAATACGACCAAAAGCAGGCCGAACCGTAAAAAAAGATTTTTCATCATTTTCATATAAGAAACTCCTTCACGTTTTACGTCCGCCGACATATTTTAAAGTCTCATATGAAACTTTAATTATCTTTATTCTCAAACTTCTCATTTATATCCTGTGAACTTTTTTCTTGGCCTTTTCCGATTAATTGGACACTTAACAGATGTTTAGCCATCAAGACCATTTTTTCCTTTCCATCGGCGTTCATTTCACTATAAACTTCCGATAAATCAGCTATCTCTGAATCGTCCATACTGATAAATCTCCTTTATCATATTTTGTGTTCATTATAT
>JAITIP010000011.1 GCA_031279415.1 Candidatus Endomicrobium procryptotermitis
GCAGTGATAGCGAATGCGGACATCAAATACAACGAACAAGGGAAAGTGATAGTAAGCAACGACAAAGGCAACATGACATTGAACACAAAAGAATTTGAATATATAGAAATAAAAGATAAAGATGAAAGAAGAAGTTATGATTACGGGGGAGGAGCAAGTTTTGGAAAAGTGGAGTGCTTGTTGAAAATACTAATGGGCTTATAATATGTTTCTTTTCTAAACACACTAATTTTGATAATAGAAATGATGTTTAAATTGCTCAGATAGAAGATTGGCTTAACAACAGACCTAGAAAATGTCTAAATTATTTTACATCTTAAGGAGGTTTTTAATTCCACTACTGCATTAGCAATTTGAACTTTGTTTATTCTACAAAGTCTTTACAAACACAGTAAAAAAGAGTATAAATAACTGTTATGTCTTAAAAAATATTAAGACGTCTATCTTCAAGGGGAGGGGAATTATGGCAGAAGCAAGATGTATGAAATGCAAAAAACAGGTTGAAGTTAAAGATGCCAAAGATACCGTAACAAAAAATGGTATGAAAGCGGTTACGGGTGTATGTCCCATATGCGCAACAAAGGTCTATAGAATTGTTGGCAAAAATAAGTAGCAAATCTACGGGGTTAACCTTATAAATAAGCTAAACAAGCGGATTAAAGGTTAACTCTGTTCTTTTTGGCGTATAAAGTAGTTGTCAGAATTTAATTATAATATATCTTGGAGTTATGAATGAGCAGCGGGGACAAAATAATCAACTGGATAACTTCGGATCTCGGACTGCAGGAAAGCGGAGTAAAAAATACAGTAATAATGCTTAGCGAAGGAGATACCGTTCCTTTCATATCGCGTTACAGAAAGGAAAAAACGGGCAATTTTGACGAAGTAAATATCAGAGATATTAATGATAAGCTTCAATATTATATAGAACTTGAAACAAGAAAAGAGACAATATTAAACAGTATTGAAGAGCAGAAAAAAATGACTCCAGAGCTTAAAAGGCAGATTGAAGACTGTAAAGAAAAAACAAAGCTTGAAGATATATACCTGCCTTACAAACCGAAACTCCGGACTAAAGCCACAATAGCAAAAGCCGCGGGACTTGAACCTCTTGCAAATGAAATTATGGAACAAAAACTCAGCATGAAAGAAAATAGGGAAGAGATAATAAAACCTTATTTAAATGCTGAAAAAGGAATAGACACTATAGAAAAGGCTGTTACCGGGTCGATAGACATTATTGCCGAACGGATTTCCGATAATGCTGCAATAAGAGAAATTTTAAGAAATTTTATGATAGTAAACGGCAATGTCCGTTCTAAAGCTGTAAAAGCTGCCAAAAATATAAAAACTAAGTATGACATGTATTACGATTATAGCGAACCTGTTAAAAATGCTGCAGGACACAGGCTTCTTGCGATAAGGCGCGGAGCAAAAGAAAAAATTTTGTCGTGGAAAATAGATTTAGACGATGAAGCGGCAGTGGATTTGATACTTTCAAAACTCGTTAATAACAAGGGAAACAAGTCTTTATTTTATCCCGAACTTTTTACCGCTGTAAAAACGTCTTATAACAGGCATTTATACCCTTCATTGCAAGTCGAAATATTTCTTGCAAAAATGGAAGAAGCTGACAAAGATGCCATTGATGTGTTTGCGAAGAACGCTAAAAATCTTCTACTTGCTCCACCGGCCGGACATAAAGTTATCATGGGCATAGATCCTGGTTTCAGAACCGGCTGCAAAATAGCCGTTATAGATGAAAATGGTAATTTTAAAGAATATCATGCTATATTTCCACATGAGCCTGCTTCAAGAATTCAGGAAGCCGAGGATATAGTAGTTGATCTTATAGAAGAATATTATGTCGAACTTATATCAGTTGGCAACGGTACAGCTTCAAAGGAAACCGTAACGTTTATTAACAACGTATTAAAAAAACATACTTTTAAAATTATGCCGAAAGTTATAGTTGTAAGCGAAGCGGGTGCTTCCGTGTATTCCGCTTCGCCTTTGGCGACAGACGAATTCCCCAATCTTGATGTTACCGTAAGAGGTGCAATAAGCATCGCGCGAAGGCTTCAGGATCCGCTTGCCGAACTTGTAAAAATAGATCCGAAATCAATCGGTGTTGGTCAATACCAGCATGATGTCAATCAGGGGAAGCTTAAAAAGCAGCTGGATGGAACAGTTGAATCTGCGGTTAACTTTGTAGGTGCGAATTTGAACTCCGCTTCAGTAGAACTTTTGTCATATGTTTCTGGTTTAAGCAAACTTGCCGCAAAAAATATAGTCGGTTACAGAACAAAAAACGGTTCTTTTAAAGATAAAAAAGAACTTTTGAAAGTAATTGGGCTTGGAGAAAAAACTTTTGTTCAATGCGCGGGTTTTTTAAGAATTCAGAACGGGCTCAATCCTCTGGATAATTCTGGAGTTCATCCGGAAAGTTATGTGGCAGTTGAAAAAATGGCTCTTGATTTAGGTGTTGACATTGAAGGACTTATAGGAAACGAAAATTTGATAAATCAGATTGATCCGAAAAAATATATTACCGAAAATACTGGACTTCTTACGTTAAACGACATTATGCATGAATTAAAAAAGCCTGGCGTTGACCCCAGAAGAGATTTTTTGACAGCTGAGTTTAGTTCGGAAATAAATACTCTGGAAGATATTCAGGAAAACATGGTTTTAAACGGCACGGTGACGAACGTGACAAATTTTGGAGCTTTTGTGGATATAGGCGTTCATCAGGACGGTTTGGTGCATATTTCAAAGCTCAGCAGCAGATTTATAACCAATCCGCATGAAGTTGTTTCAGTAGGCGATACAGTAAAAGTAAAAGTTCTGAAAGTAGATACGGAATTAAAAAGAATAAGCTTAGAGGTTGTGCGTCAAATATAATATGAGAATATATAAAAAAATAAAGCAATTAAGATCTAAAAACAAGCTTATCTTAAAATTGAAAGGAATGTGGCCTTTTGTAAAGCCTATTTTCCCTAAGGTAATACTTGGCTTGCTGCTTACTGTTCCCGTCGGAGCGCTTGATGCGCTTATTGCGATGTTTCTTAAACCTTATATGGACAATGTGATGGTTGCAAAAGAACCGTCAAATTTTATATACGTACCTTTTGTAATCGTAGGTTTTACGATTGTTCAGGGCATTTTTAATTTTCTCGCCGTTTATGTTAGTGGATGGACCGCAAACAAAATAACTATCAATATTAAAAGGCTATTATTTGACAAACTTCTTTCGTTGTCGCCGTCATTTTTTGATAAAACTTCTTCTGGCAATGTTTTTTTTAGATTTTCCAAAGATGCGGAAACCGCAAGCAACGGACTTATCAATAACATAAAAACTATAGTTACTAGAGTTGTTTCAATAGTATCGCTCGTGGCTGTTTTGCTTTACAATTCATGGCATCTTACCATTATATCGATATTTGTGCTTGGATGCGCTTTTCTTCCTTTGTATTTTGTTAAGAAAAGAATGAAAATGGTATTTGAGAAATCGGTATCGGTAGAAAGTGATTTGATTACTGTATATAATGAAGCGTTTATGGGAAATAGGACTATAACGTCTTATAATTTGCAGAGCATGAAAATGAATGATTTTGATGGACTCCTCGGTAAATCGTTCAATTTAAAAATGGCTTTGCTTAAAAATACGGCATGGCTTTCTCCAGTAATGCATATAATTTCTTCTTTCGGTGTTGCAGGAGTAGTTTTTTTCGGCACATATCTGGTTGTAAACGATATGATAACAAGCGGGAATTTTGTTTCATTTCTGGCAGCTCTTCTCATGCTTTACACTCCGGTTAAGTCCATAGGGCAGCAGTTTGTAAGCATACAAGGCTCTTTTATGGCTATGGACCGCATATTTAAAATACTTAACATAAGACCGATCGTGAGAGATACAGAAGAACATCCTATTGAACTTAAAGGATTTAACAAGGAGATAATATTTGATAAAGTTTCTTTCAGTTATGATAATTTCAAAACCGTATTAAACGGTATAAGTTTTACTGTGAAAAAAGGAGAAACCGTAGCTCTGGTAGGAAACTCCGGAGGAGGCAAGACAACTTTAGTAAATCTTCTTTTAAGACTTTATAATACGAAATCTGGAAATATAATAATCGATGGAATTAAACTATGGAAAATAGCGCTGCATTCTTTGAGATCTCATATAGCGATAGTTTTTCAGGATAATTTTTTATTTTCTGGAACGATACGCGAAAATATAATGATTGGAAAACCCGATGCAAGCGAAAAAGAACTTTTAGAAGCTGTAAAAATGGCATGTCTTGATGAAGTTGTAGCTGGCTTTGAGGGTGGTCTGGACACTGTCATAGGAGAGAGAGGAATAATTTTGTCCGGTGGACAAAAACAACGCGTTGCAGTCGCAAGAGCGATTTTAAAAGACGCGCCGATAGTCATTTTGGATGAAGCCACAAGCGCTTTAGACAACAAATCCGAAAAAGAACTTCAAAAGGCTTTTGACAATTTAATGAAAGATAAAACCATATTTGTCATAGCTCACAGGCTTTCTACGGTGCAATATGCCGATAAAATACTTGTTTTAGATAATGGCAAAATTGTTGAACAGGGAACGCATGAAGAACTTATGGCTATGGAAGAAGGTGTGTACAGACAATTGTATCAGATTCAATTTAAAAGTTAAGATTTTAAATTCAGTTGTTATGGGAGGAATAAAATGGCGGATAAATTTTCTTTTGACATTGTTTCTGAAGTCGATATGATGGAAGTCGAAAACGCCGTAAATCAGGCACAGAAAGAGCTTTCGGCAAGATTTGATTTTAAAGGCAGTAAATCGTCCATAGAGCTTAACAAAAGCGATAAAAAAATAACACTTGTTGCCGACGATGATTTTAAGTTGAAAGCTTTAAAAGACATACTTGAGGGTCGTTTTGCCAAACGAGGCGTGTCTATAAAATCACTGAATTATAGAGCGCAGGAAAAAGCTTTTGAAGGTTACATAAGGCAGGTTGCCGAAATTATTTCGGGACTTCCATCCGATAAAGCGAAAGAGCTTGTAAAACTCATAAAAGATTCAAAATTTAAAGTACAGACACAGATTGACGGCTCAAAAGTTAAGGTTATTTCTTCTAAGAAAGATGATTTGCAGCAGGTAATAGCGTATTTGAAACAGGTAAATTTTTCTCTTCCGCTCCAGTTTACAAATTACAGATAAAAAAAATAAGTAAAATATTTATATTTGTTTTAGTTAAATAAAATCAAAAATAGATGGGAAAAGAGGTTTGCAAAGGCGTAATTATTTTTGTTATAATCTTTTCGTGTCCAAATAAATATTCAACGGTGGAACGATGTCTGTACAAAAAGGAAGAATACTTATTGTTGACGACGAACAGGGAATAAGAGATCTGTTAATAAGTGAATTTAGCAAAATGGGATATGAAGTTTTCGCTGTAATAAACGGCGAAGAAGCCGCCGCAAAATTACGGGCAAAAAAGATTGACATAGTAATCACCGAAATGAAAATGCCAAGGTTTGACGGGCTTGAACTCCTCAAATTCATAAAAGAAAAAGCTCTAGAAACTGAAGTAATAATAATAACAGGTTACGCCGCTGTAGAAAATGCACTTGACGCCATGAGATGCGGCGCGTATGATTTTGTGCAAAAGCCTTTTAATATGGATGAGCTTGTGGCTCTTGTCGAAAAAGCTCTGGAAAAAACTGAACTTAAAATGCTTGTTGCGCTTTATGAAAGCAGTAACGCTGTTTTTTCGAGTCTTAAACTTGAAGATTTATTTCCTATCATGACTTCGTTTGTAAAAAAAGTGACGCATTCTCAGGATGCGTCGATTTTCCTTTTGGATAATAACAATCATCTCTATCCTGCGTATTCGACTTATTCCAGATATGCGTCACAGAAAAATGAAATTGAACTTTTAGCTTCAAAACTTTGCGGAGAAAACAGAACCGAACCTATATTTTTTGACACTAGTGCCGTGCCGAAAAACCTTGACGGAATATTTACGTCGGACACGGAAATAAAATCTGTTATAGCTTTCCCGATGATGCTTAATAAGATGATGGGATATTTGCTTTTAACAAAAACTAACTCGGCGTATTCTTATGTAAAGTCGGATTTAAAAAATGCCGGCGTTCTTGCAGCACGGATAGCTCAGTCTATAGCTAATACGAAATTATACGAGAAACTTGAAGTTAAAATAGCGGAACTTGAACAAGTTTTAAGAAATTTGGATAAAGTGAAAGATACGGCTAAAGCGCCGGAGTCAAAATTTAGCGATACGGCGCTTTTTATATCGGAACAAGCGGAGTATATTGCTTCTCTTAAAGACATGCCTCAGCCGGCGGTTAACGCGTTAAATGAAATGAAAAATAAAGCACTCCAATGTCTTCATGAAACAAATCAAGAACAAAAATAATGTCATTGAAAAATAAAATTATCAGCGTTAAGGCGGAAAAAATCATCTTTCCCGGCCGTTCTTTATGCCGTTGCGAAGATGGAATAGCTTTGTTTGCCGAAGGGGTTCTCCCGGGTGAAACCGCGGATGTTCTTGTAATTAAAGATAAAAAGTCTTTTAGAGAAGGGGTCATAAAACGGATTGTTCAAAAGTCCGATGAAAGAATTGAACCCTTATGTTCTTCTTTTGGAAGCTGTGGCGGCTGTGCTTTTCAGAATACGGATTATGAAAATCAGGTAAAATATAAAAAAGGGTACATAGATGAACTGTTAAACATTTTTGGAGTTGAGATAGGTTCAATCCTTCAAAGTACGGAAATCTGGAACTACAGAAATAAGATGGAATTCAGCTTTTTTAATGGAGAAGGCATTACTGATTTGGGACTTCACTGCCGCGGAAGTTTCAATAAGTACATTTCGATTCCGCCGTGCTATATAGCTGACAAAGATTTCATTAAAGCCGCGCAGATTGTAAAAGATTTTGCTAATAAAAATGGAATTGCAGCATACGATAATAAAACTCACGAAGGTTTTTTCAGGCATCTGGTTTTAAGAAAAGCTAAAAATAACAATCAACTGCTTATAAATATTGTTACAAATGTTCTTGAAGGAAGTCATGCTTTTTTCGAACCGCTTGTAAAAAAGCTCAGAGATTTCGTTCAAAGTGTTTATTGGACGCAAAATGCAAGCCGGTCTGATGCAGTCGTTTTGGATAAACTTACTTTGCTTTTGGGAAAAGAAAACATAACCGAAAAATTGACTGTCGGAAACCGCGATTTTTATTTTAACGTGTCGCCTTTTTCTTTTTTTCAGACGAACTCAAAAGGCGCTGAAATGCTTTATAATGAAGTTTTGCGCCAGCTCAGCCCATCGAAAGAGGATATTCTGCTGGATTTGTACTGCGGTACAGGAACGATAGGCATATGTATGTCGCATAGAGTAAAAAAAGTAACGGGAATCGAGCAGTCGGCATCTGCGATAGAAAATGCAAAAACAAACGCTTTGCTCAATAATGCTGTAAATGCCGAGTTTTTTGCTTCGACTGTGGAGAAGTGGGTAAAAGAAAACAATCTGGCTTTTGACGCCATAATTGTCGATCCGCCAAGAAGCGGACTTACAAACGACATCATAAAATTCCTGCTTGGCTCACAGGCAAGAAAAATAATTTATGTATCATGCAATCCTTCTACGCTTGCCAGAGATTTGGCTTTAATGACTGCTTCGGGTAGATATGCCGTAAAAATTATTACTCCTACAGATATGTTCCCTCAGACATATCATATGGAAAGCGTTGTTTCATTAGAAAAAATATAAGAATCTTTAAAAACAAATGCAAATAAAAATGAAATTATTTGACGAAATAAATTCCAAACGATACTGGAATTCGGCTGCTGGCATAAAAAAATTTACTGTGCCTTTCAATGCGGGCCTTTTTGAAAAGTTTGCCGCTAAAGATGCTCGCATTCTTGATGTCGGCTGCGGCTATGGCAGAACGATAAGTGAACTGCATGACGCCGGATATGAAAATCTTTTCGGAACGGATTTTTCCGAGAAAATGATTGAATCGTCAAAAAACTTGTGTCCGTATTCGGATTTCAAAATTAAAAACAAATGAAAAAATTGGCTTTTCAGACGAAAGCTTTGATTCTGTTTTGCTTTTTGCCGTTTTAACATGTATAATCAATGAAAGTAAACAGGAAAAACTCATCACTGAAATAAACAGGGTTCTTAAGTCCGTCGGTATTGTATATGTAAACGATTTTCTGATTAATACAGGCAAGCACAGCAGCGAAAGATATGAACGTTTCAAAGAAAAATATGCATTATACGGCGTATTTGAGCTTTCCGACGGTGTCGTGTTAAGACATCATGACGAAGAATATGTTAAGCGGCTTTTTTCAGTTTTTGATAAAATTATTTTTGAAAAAACCGTTTATGATACGATGAACGGCAATAAAGTAAAAGGGTTCAGTTTTTTTGGAAAAAAGAAATAAAAATATTGATAATTAGCAGGTGTCAGTTTTGAAGGCAGCACTTTTAAAGCGCCGCTTATTATCTAATGATATAATTAAAGGAGGATTACGTATGGCTGTAAAAGCAAAAACTGAAATCAAGTTTGAAATTGTAAAAAATGTAGGTACAATTTCAGAAGGAAGCAAGGGCTGGAAAAAAGAGCTTAATGTCATTAAATGGAATGACCGAGATCCGAAATACGATTTGCGCGACTGGTCACCTGATCATACAAAAATGGGAAAAGGCATTACTTTGACAAAAGAAGAAGTGGCAAAACTGAAAGAAGTTCTTGCTTTGGCAGAATAATAACTTTAACACATATCGTAACAAATCGTTTGTGCAAAAACCACATCTTTTCGGCATATGGAAATTTACAGACGGACATCTGTTTTTAAAAGCGGATATCCGTCTGTAATGTCCGCAAAAACCGCATATCTGGAACCAGTTACTGCTATTTCAACCACTAGTCTTATTCAATCAAAGCGTTTTTATCGGAAGTAAACGCTTTTGAGCCGTCTTCAGATTTTTCTATTAGGAATCTGTTTTTTTGATCTTCCACATAACTTCAACCCTTTGTCGAACAAATTAAATTTTTATAATTTTACTTCTGAGTCTCTCTTTTTGGTTAGCAAAATGGGTTTTCTTCTATTTCACCATATGTTGTAGAGATTGGACTTGTATTTTTATAATACTTTATAAAAAAGTTTCTTCTTTTTTATCAAAATAAAAAATAATTGAAAAAATAATATGTTTTAATTATTATACGCATTGTAAAAAATTTTTTTGATATGGCTAAAAAGCCTTGACATATTTATTATAAATGTGTATAAATAACATGTTAAATTAAATGAAGGAAGTATAATAATGGTAAGACCATCACAAAATCTTAATAAAAAATTGATTGAACTTGGAAAAGAAAAAATTATTTCCTACGGAATTGCAAATTTGAGCATAAGACAGATATGTCTTGACGGTAAAATTAATCTCGGTATGTTTTATTATTATTTCAAGTCAAAAGAAAATTTTATTAAAGCTATTTTGAGGAGTCTGAACAATGATTTGGCGGCGATTTGGATTGTCCAATCTGAAAAGCTGTCAAGTTCGGTGGAAAAACTTAAAAAAGTTTTGCTGATAAACGTAAAGATGATAAGAGAAAAACATGGAATGATAGAAACTTTAATTAAAGATACGAATATTTTTGACAAGTTTTACGTTGAAATAGGAAAAGAAATGTATTCTTCATGGATAAAATTTTATTCCAATCTTATTAATGAATGCAAAAATGATGGATACTTAGACAAAAATATTGACACCGATATTTTGATTGCCATAATAACAGGGGCAGTTCACAGTTATGCAAAAAAGTATAATTTTTGTGATTATGACGATGAAAAAACTTATTATGCGGATATTGAAAAAATGATTGATTTTATAATGGAAAAATTTAAATAAAATTAAACGGAGATGTTAAATATGAAAAAAGTTAAGCTATTGTTGTTATTGAGTTTTGTTGCAGCTGTTCCTGTGTATGGAGAAATGTTAACTATGCAGCAATATTTGGATATTGTTTCCAAAAATAACAGCGAGCTGCAATCCGTTCAGGCGAATATAAATGCTATTAAAGGAAAAATAGCCGAAATCGAAAGAGCATATTCTTATTTTCTCAGCGCCGGAGTGACTTATGCCGATGATCAAAGCGGCAGACCTCTTGTTTCCGATATTTTGACTATGGAGAGGATGACGAGTTTTAATACTGATGTAAGTGTAAACAAACAATTTGAAACCGGTACAAATATTTCCATAGGTTTACAGGGTTCCTACGGCAATTATAACAATAGAATTTCTTCGGATTATGAAGTTACCGACCTTTCTCCTTTTATAAAGCTTGAGCAGTCTTTGTTAAAGGATTGGAAAGGCGGAGCTACGAAAGCGAGCATAGCTCAAGCAAGGGCAAACGCAAAATCGGCGCTTTATCTTTTGGAATACAAAAAGCAGAATATTTTATTAAACGCAAAGCTTGCGTATTGGAATTTGTCATATGCGAGAACCGTAATTGATTTCAGAAGATATTCTTTGGACAGGACGAGGAAAATTTTAGATTGGAATCAGAAGAGATATAATCTCGATTTGGCTGAAAAATCGGATTTGCTTCAATCCCAAGCCGCTTTCAAAACAAGGGAACTGAATTTGAAACTTGCTTATGAAGCCGAAGTAAAATCTTCAAGAGATTTTAACAGACTTATCAATGTTTCCGATCCAAAAGTAAGTTATCAAGTGGAAACTTTTATAACTTCTGGAAATAATTTTGAAAAAGATAAAAAGCTTGAGAAAAAAGGGTTAAGAGCTGATGTTCTGGCCGCTATGGAAGATGTCATAAGCGTGGCGCAGGCACAGATAGTTTCCGAAAAAGGAATGGGAGCAGATTTGGTGTTTACCGGTCAGTTTGCATTAAACGGTGTCAACAAAGATTTTCCGAAGGCAAGTTCTGATTTGGGAGAACTGAACAAGCCTTCATATTCGTTAGGTATCCGTTACAGTCTTCCGTTAGATTTTTCTTTAAGAAAGACAATCATCAGTGGATACAAAGCGGCACAGACGGCGGCTGAAAAAGCCGTAGAAAACGCTAAACTTCAAGAAAGCAATGATTGGTTCCAGTTGTTAGACAACTGGAGCAATGCCAAATCTAGATTTGCTCTAGCTATGGAAATAAGAAATATTCAGCAACAGAGAAATGCAGAGGAGCAGGATCTTTTGAAAAAAGGAAGAAGCACGACTTATCTTGTTTTGCAAAGCGAACAGGATCTCGATGACTCGTACTTAGGAATGCTTCAGACAATTATTGAACTTATAAGCATATATGAGCAGGCAGAAGCTTTTTACGGTGTTAATATAGAGTAAACCCAAAATGTGGTGCAGTCTGTTTTGTCCTGAAGTAATCAGAAGTCTTGGTTGCATTCGGGAAAATATAACGATAAAAAATATTATAAAAAATTATATAAGGGGAAAAAATGAATTTAGCAAAACTTTCAATTAAACGTCCAACTTTTATAATGGCGATACTTATGACCGTTCTGATACTCGGAGTGGTTTCTCTTAGCAAGCTCAGTGTCAGAATGTTTCCTGATGTAGATTTTCCTTATGTGGCTGCAATAATAACCTATCCTGGTGCTGGAGTCAACGAAATAGAACAACTGGTAACAAAACCCGTTGAAGACGCTGTGTCCAGTGTTGCTGGACTTAAGCATCTCACTTCGATAAATCAGGATAGTTTATCCATAGTGTTTGCAGAATTTGTTCTTTCAAAAGATCCCGATATCGCAACACAGGAGATAAGAGACAAAATTGGGCAGATAAGGCAGACTTTGCCGGAAGACATAGAAGAGCCGATAATTTTAAAAGCTGATATGGATAGTATGCCGCTTGTTACGATAAGTTTAAAATCAGACACGATGTCTCCGAAAGAGTTGTATGATTTTGCATATGATGTAGTGTCAAAAGATTTTTCGCAGGTATCGGGTGTTTCGCAAATACAGATCGTCGGTGGTTCAAGAAGAGAAATACATGTAAATGCCGATAAAATAAAATTAAAAGAGCATGAGCTTACTCTTACAGCTCTTGCTTCTAGAATTAAAGCAAACACTCTTAATGTTCCTGCCGGAAAAGTGGACAGAGGGGAAAAAGAAATAACCTACAGAACAATGGGAGAGTTTTCTTCCGTGAAAAAGATAAATGATGTCGTCGTCAGTTTTGTGGGCAACGATGTTCCGGTTACGGTTAAAGATGTGGCAACCGTCGAAGATGGTGTCAAAGATGAAATTTCAAGAGCCAGACTAGATTTTAAAGATGAAAATGGAAATATAATTTATGAACCCTCTTTATTAATGCATATTTACAGGCAGGCAAAAGGCAATGATGTCGCGATTTCAGATGGAGTAAAAAATAAAATCGATGAAGTAAATGTCAAATACCAAAAGTTCAATGGAAATCCCAAGATAACTCTTATTTCCGATACTGCGCAGGGGGTAAGAAGGAATCTTGCGGACGTAAAAGATACCATAGTTGAAGGTATTTTTCTTGCGGTTGTTGTTGTGTACTTTTTTCTCGGCAGTTGGCGTTCGACATTTATTACTGCTCTTGCTCTGCCGAACAGTTTGATAGGTGCTTTTGTGTTTATGTACGCTTTCGGATTCAGTTTAAATGTAATATCGCTTATGTCTTTATCGCTTGCCGTCGGGCTTTTGATAGATGACGCCATAGTTGTCAGAGAAAATATATTCAGGCATTATGAAGAAGGGGCTAATTCAATAAAAGCTGCTATAGATGGCACAAATGAAGTTACTTTGGCGGTTATAGCTACCACCAGTACTGTTATAGCTGTATTTTTCCCGGTGGCTTTTTTAAGCGGTATTATGGGACAGTTTTTCAGAGAATTCGGATTGACGGTAGTATTTGCAATGCTCATATCGGTTCTTGACGCCTTGACAATAGCGCCTATGCTTTCCGCTTACATAATTCCTCAACATAAAGAGACAAAGGCAAAAGCAAAAATGCGTTCAGGAATTTTGGGAATCGTCGAAAAATTTCGCAACGGACTGATTTATATTTTCAGATTGCTGACAGTGGTATGGTTTAATAAACTTTTTGGCTTTGTGGAATTTTGTTATGCGGGGCTGATTTCTTTTATTGTCAAAAAAGATTTGCTGCACAAAACATTTAATTTAAACAAAAAAATAAAAAATGTTTTCGTTTACATTATCAAATATAAATTTCTGTTTTTTATTTTATCCGTATTTTTACTGATTTTTGGCATATCAAAAAAAATCGCGCATGTTCCGTCTGTCGTGTTTTTTATTATTGCGCTTACGGCATTTCTTGTTTTTGCGTTCATCAATTTTTTTAATTTTGAAAAAAACAAGCTGTGCTTTTCTATAAGCTGGAAATTCATGACACTTATGATAATAATGATAATTTTTGTTTTTACCATAGTCGGTGGAAAATCTCTTCAAAATACATTTATGCCGAATTCGGAATGGGGGGAATTCAACGTTACTCTTGTGTCAAAACCCGGCACTTCTTTAGAGCAAATGGACAAATATGCAAGAGATATAGAAGAAATAATAATGAGTGCCCCCGATGTGGAACTTATTTCTTCATCCGTAGGCTCAGCGGACATGTTTTCGTCTATGGCAAATAAAACAAGTATTTATGTTAAAATGATAGATAATCCGTCAAAAGGCGGAATAATAAAAAGAATTCTCTCTTTATTTAGTAAGAAAAAACAAAAAGAGCCGTCTAAAAAAAGAATGCGTTCTACTTCGCAGATGAAAGATTATTTGAGAGAAGTTCTGAATAAAAAATATGGCGAAGAGCTTGATATTGCCATCACCAGACAATTGCTTGGTGGCAGCCAAAGCGAATTTATTATGGAACTTACCGGAGACGATATAGACATTTTATATGAAGCCGCGCAAACTCTTATAGAAAGATTTAAATCCATTCCGCATTTGGTAGACCTCACCACAAATTACAAACCCGGTAAACCGGAAATAAGATTGCAGATGGACGCGTCTAAAATGGAAGTGCTCGGAGTGAATTCTGTTATAATTGGCACAGAAGTCCGTGCCATGATAGATGGTGCGATTGCTGGAAAATACAGGGAAAACGGGCTTGAATACGATATACGCGTGCGACTACAGGAAAATCAAAAAGATATAAGCAAAGCTTTTAGTACGATATATGTTAACAATATAAATAATAAGCTTATAAAGCTTAAAAATGTGGCCGCGTTGCAGGAAGCCGAAGGACCGACGCAGATTTTCAGAAAAGACAGGACACGTTTTGTTTCAGTTGAGGGAAATCTCTCGGAAGGCGGCGCCATAGGTACCGTGCAAAAAGCAGCTTTTAAAATCTTTTATGAAGAAAAATACGCCAATCCGAAAAATGCACAGAAATGGAAAAATATAGAAATTAGAGAATCCGGAAATGCCGAAGAAATGGCCACAATGCAGTCAAGCATAGCAATTGCTGCTTTACTTTCTCTGATGTTTATATTTATGGTTCTTGCTAGCTTATACGAGTCGGTAATAACGCCTTTTACGATTATGACGGCGCTGCCGCTAGGAATTATCGGTGGAATTATAGCGTTGCTTATTGCGGGACAGCCGATAGACATGTTTACGTTGATAGGAATGATAATGCTTCTGGGCATAGTCGCCAAAAACTCAATTTTGCTTGTTGACTACATACAACAGCAAATGCGCGCCGGTGTAGATATAGACAATGCAATAATAAAAGCTGGTTCCATAAGACTTCGTCCGATTCTAATGACTTCGTTTGCTCTTATCGCTGGAATGATGCCGACGGCACTAGGGCTTTCCGAAGTTGGGCAGTTCAGAAAAGGCATGGGTATAGTAGTTATTGGAGGCATTATAGCCTCTACGGTACTTACGCTTATAATTGTTCCCGCAATATTTGAATATATGGAAATATTCAGACGTTTTTTAAGAAAAACTTTCAGCCGTCCGAGAAAGAGGATGATAGACTATACGGAAGAAAAATTAAAAGACAAAGGCTTAGCATAACAGAGACAAAATCGAAAAATTGTATATCTGTCCGCTTTAAAAAATTAAATTCTGCATTATAATGTTCTTAGCACAAGGAATGGATTTATAAACACAATATAAATAAATGCTCTTTCAATTTTTCAGGTTCTACATCTGCCGTCATTTTTTTAATTTTTCGGCAAATACGCTAAAGAATATCTTAAAATACCGGGTTGAAAAATATCAATCAAAGCCTTGTATATAATACAAGTATCATTTCTTGTTCCAAAATTTTTCGTCTTCGTTGTGTTTCTTTGGAAATGTCCATTGCTATCACCTCTTTTATTATATCTTAAAAAGGATTATAGATTATATCTATTTTGACCTTAACGGCTCTCTTGACTTTTTTTTTGCAATATGGTACATTTATACAGATAAATTGATAATTGACGGTTGGGGCAAAGGCGTCCTAGAAAATAATCTTCACAGATTATTTAAGGATGCTTTTTTTGTTATACGGGGAGGACTACATGTTAAAAGAAGGGGAATTACGAATTCCTGCCGGCTGTGCGATTAGCGGAATCATAGATAAAAAAGGCAATAGGTTCGGCGGGCAGGAAATAATTAAATCCATCGCTTTAATGCATGACCGTTCAAACGGTTTAGGTGGCGGTTTCGCCGCTTACGGCATATATCCACAGTATAAAGATTTATTTGCGCTGCACATATTTTATGACGACTTAAATATTAAAATGCAGACGGAAGAGTTTCTTGCGAGACATTTTGATATTGAAAGTGCCGGAAATATACCCACAAGTCAGGTTCCTACCGTAAAAAATAAGCCTTTGATATGGCGTTATTTCGTTCATCCAAGAACTTATATGGTAAAGGAAGGTTTTATGGATGATAAAGAGTTTACCGCAAGATGTGTAATAAGAATAAATAAAGAATATACGGGCGCATACGTTTTTTCCAGCGGGAAAAATATGGGAGTGTTTAAGGGTGTCGGTTATCCAGAAGATATAGGTGAATTTTTTATGCTGGATACCTATGAAGCTTATATGTGGACAGCACATGGAAGATTTCCGACAAATACGCCCGGCTGGTGGGGAGGAGCACATCCTTTTACCATGCTTAACTGGTCGGTAGTGCATAATGGAGAAATTTCTTCTTATGATGCCAACAGACGTTTTGTTGAAATGTTTGGATATAAATGCACCCTTCAAACCGATACTGAAGTAATAACTTATCTGTTTGATCTTCTTATAAGAAAACATGGGCTTCCAATAGAAAAAGCCATAGAAATTATGGTCGCTCCTTTTTGGGACGATATAGAAAAAGTGAATAAAGATTTGCAAAATGAGCTTAAAAGTCTCAGAGCCGTTTATTCAAGCGCTTTGATAAATGGTCCTTTTTCGATAATACTCGGTTATGAAAAAGGAATGATTGCTTTAAACGACAGAATCAAACTGCGTTCTTTGGTCGCGGCCGAAAAAGGCGACAGAACTTATGTCGCAAGCGAAGAAAGCGCAATAAGAATCATTTGCGCAGATCCCGAAAGAGTGTGGTTGCCCAGAGGCGGGGAACCTGTAGTTGCTTTACTTGAAGACGATATTCAAGGAGGACAAAATGAGCATAGATTTTAATACTCCCGCTTTTGAGGTTATAAGAGATGAAAAAAAATGCATACAATGTAAGGTTTGCATTCAACAGTGCGCAAATCTTGTGCACGCCTATGATGAGGACGAAGACATCGTAAAAGCCGACGATATGAAATGTGTCAATTGCCACAGGTGTGTTCTTTTGTGTCCGACGAGAGCTTTGAAAATAAAAAAGTATTCTCTGGAGTTTAAAGAAAACGCCAACTGGACGGGAGCGGCCATAAACGAAATTTATAAACAGGCGCAAAGCGGCGGAGTGCTTCTGTCAAGCATGGGAAATCCGAAACCTTTTCCGATATATTGGGACAGAATGCTTTTAAATGCCAGCCAGGTGACAAATCCTTCAATAGATCCTCTCAGAGAACCAATGGAAACAAAAGTGATGATAGGTAGAAAACCAGAAAAACTTGAATTCGATTCTAACAGCAAACTTATTACTGAAATGCCTCCCCAACTTGAACTCAATATTCCGATAATGTTTTCCGCAATGAGTTATGGTTCCATTTCAAGAAACGCTCACGAATCTCTTGCGCGCGCCGCTTCCGAACTTGGCATATACTACAATACAGGTGAAGGCGGTCTGAACAGAGGTTTTTATAAATATGGAAAAAATACAATAGTGCAGGTTGCTTCTGGAAGGTTTGGAGTAAATAAAGAGTATCTGAACGCCGGAGCGGCGATAGAAATTAAAATAGGGCAAGGTGCAAAGCCAGGAATAGGCGGTCATCTTCCGGGAGAAAAAGTCGACGAAGACGTTTCCGCAACAAGGATGATACCAGAAGGCTCAGATGCAATTTCCCCAGCTCCTCATCACGATATTTATTCAATAGAAGATTTAAGGCAGCTTATATATTCGTTGAAAGAAGTTACGGAATATAAAAAGCCGGTTTTTGTAAAAATTGCCGCGGTTCATAATGCCGCAGCGATAGCTTCTGGAATAGCCAGAGCAGGAGCGGATGCGATAGTAATTGACGGTTTCAGAGGTGGGACGGGAGCTGCTCCTACAAGAGTGAGAGACAATGTTGGAATTCCCGTAGAACTCGCTCTTGCGACAATAGACCAGAGACTAAGAGAAGAAGGTATAAGAAATCAGGTTTCAATTATAGCCGCAGGCTCGATAAGAAACAGTGCCGATATAGTAAAAGCGATTGCTTTGGGAGCTGATGCCGTCTACATAGCTTCTGCAGCGGTAATAGCGTTGGGATGCCATATGTGTCACGCTTGTTCGACTGGAAAATGCAATTGGGGTATCGCCACGCAAGAACCCGAACTCGTAAAAAGGCTTAATCCTGATATAATGTATAAAAGGCTTATTAATTTAATATCAGCGTGGAATCATGAAATTCAGGAAATACTTGGAGGAATGGGCATAAACGCCATAGACAGTTTAAGAGGAAACAGGCTTATGCTCAGGGGAATAGACTTAAATGATAAAGAGCTTGAAATTCTCGGTATTAAGTATGCAGGGGAATAAATAAAATGAAAAGAGTTTACGCGTTTGAAAGCAAATGCCTTGGCTGTGGATTGTGCGAAGTGTATTGCAGAACTGCGCATTCAAAATCGAAAGATATAATAAAAGCGCATAAAAAAGAAAATATAACTTCTTCGATAGTTATCGAAGAAATATTGCAGCCCAAAGCTAAAATGTATTTTGCCCTACAGTGCAGGCATTGTGCGTCACCAAAATGCGTGAAAGCCTGTATTGCCGGAGCGATGTATAAAGATGAAAACGGGCTTGTAAGAAATAATAAAGAAAAATGCGTTGGGTGTCTGTCATGTGTTCTTGTATGTCCTTACGGCGCAATTAAAAAAAATAAAGATGGAAAAGCCGTATCTAAATGCGATTTATGCATAAATTACGGTACGCAGCTCTGCGTTAAGAACTGCCCTAATGAAGCATTGAAGCTTTTAACCGAAGAAGAAGCGGAGGCTTTGATATGAAATATTTGATAATCGGCAACAGCGCGGCAGGAATTAACGCATCCGACGCTGTAAGAACGCTCGATAAAAAAGGCGATATAACAATCGTTTCAAACGAAGAATTTCCTGCTTATGGAAGACCTCTAATATCCTATTTTTTAAGCGGAAAAGTCAAAGCCGAAAATATGAATTACAGGGATGAAGATTTTTATTCTTTAAGAAATATAAAACTGCTTTTAAATACCGAAGCTGAAAAAGTTGATGCCGTAAAGAAAAAAGTTACTTTTAGAGGAGGTGGAAAAGTCGATTACGATAAACTTTTGATAGCTTGCGGAAGCACACCTTTTGTTCCTGAAATAAAAAATCTTAAAGAACAGAAAAACGTTTTTACTTTTTTGACTTATAAAGACAGTATAAAATTGAAAGAAGCCCTAAGTAAAGATTCAAAAGTCATTATTGCCGGCGCTGGACTTATAGGATTAAAAGCTGCAGAAGGTTTGTACGGGCAAGTGGAAAAAATAACAGTCATAGATTTGGCGGACAGGCTGATGTCTTCGGTCCTTGACAAAACCGCCGCGGATATTATTGAAAAGCACATAAAAGAAAAAGACATTGAAGTCCTACACAATATATATATAGAAGAAGTCGAAGGAAAAGAAAAAGTAAAAAGAGTAAAATTTTCAAACGGCGATAGGCCCGAATGCGATATTCTTATTATCGCCATAGGCGTGCGTCCCAACATAAAACTTGCCGTCAGCGCTGGAATTAAAACTGAAAGAGGAATCATAGTTGACGAATATATGCAGACTTCACAGAAAGATATATATGCCGCCGGTGATTGTGTCGAATCGCTTGACATGCTTTCAAATGAAAATAAAGTTTTGGCGTTGTGGCCTAATGCGACTACGCAGGGAGAAACTGCCGGGTTTAATATGACGGGAAAAAGGCATAAAGCGCCGGCTTCTTTTGCGATGAATGCCATATCATTTTTCGGTTTGCAGCTTATTTCTGCAGGAATTGTCAGCAGTGGGGACGCAAATAATCTGTTTTCCGATACGCGCGGCGACAAATTCCGCAGACTTAACATTGCAAATGATAATTTAATAGGATTCGTTTTAATAAATGATAATCAAAGAGCAGGAATTTATACCGCTTTGATAAACGACAGGACAAAATTGTCTTCTCTTGAATACGATATAAAGTCGAAAGACATAGGATTAAACATTTATCCTAAAGAAGCCAGAAAAGGAAAAGCATGGGGTAAATTATGAAAACTATAGACGCTTTAAACATGCATTACCGCGATTTAAACAATCTTATATCAGAAACTTCTGAAATCGATAAAAACATAACGCTTAATAACGTCTACGGTCAAAGATATATAGGGCGAGGACTTGCCAAAAAAGTGAAACTAAAAATTTACGGCACTCCAGGCAACGATATGGCCGCTTATATGGACGGAGCTGAACTTGAAATTTTTTCAAACGCGCAGGACGCGGTTGGAAATACCATGAATGACGGTAAAATAATAATTCATGGCAATTGCGGAGACACAGCCGGGTATTCCATGAGAGGAGGTGAAATTTACGTTGAAGGAAACGTCGGATACAGAGTAGGCATTCATATGAAAGAGTACCGCGAAATGAAGCCTGTTATCGTAATCGGCGGGAAGGCTGGTGACTTTCTTGGCGAATATATGGCGGGGGGAGCCATAATTCTTTTAGGAATAAATCTTAAAAAAGACGAAGATTTGACGGGAAGGTTTTGCGGAACCGGAATGCACGGGGGCACGATTTATCTTAATGGAAAAACCGAAAAATATAAATTGGGCAAAGAAGCCGTAAAAGTTAAGCTGAACGAAGAAGATAAAGCTTTTTTGAAAAAATATATAGATTTATATTCAAAATACTTTAAAAGAGACTTAAAATCATTGAAAATCGAATCGTTTATCAAATATGCTGCTGTAAACAAGAATCCCTATAAGAATATGTATTGCAAATATTGAATTGATTTTTTTGAAAAAAAGATATAGACTAGATAAAAACTTATATAAAATATTCGAAAAATTTCATGATTATACAACATGATAAATTGCAACTGCGTCCGAAAAGAAACAAAACTTTTTAGGATGTTTTTTTATATAATCGAAATAAAGTGTCGAGGGAGATGAAAATGTATACAAAAGAGCGGATTATCCAGCTTGTGAAAGAAAACGGTGTAAAATTTATAAGATTGCAGTTTACCGATATTTTGGGGACTTTGAAAAATGTCGCGATAACCGCAAGCCAGCTTGAAAAAGCGTTGAGTAATCAGTGCATGTTTGACGGCTCCTCTATTGAAGGATTTGTAAGGATAGAAGAAAGCGATATGTATCTCTATCCGGACTTAGATACGTTTGTGATATTTCCGTGGAGGCCGCAGGACGGCAAAGTTGCAAGGCTTATATGCGATGTTTATACGACTGACGGAAAACCTTTTGAAGGCTGTCCTAGATATGCTTTAAAGAAAGTGTTAAAAGAAGCTGCAAATATGGGATACTCGTTTAACGTAGGCTCGGAATGCGAGTTCTTTTTATTTTTAACCGATGATAAAGGCAAACCTACGACGATAACCCACGATGACGCCGGTTATTTCGATTTGGGACCTGTAGATTTGGGAGAAAATGCCAGAAGGGATATGTGTCTTGCTCTGGAAAGCATGGGTTTTGAAATAGAAGCTTCCCATCATGAAGTCGCCAAAGGCCAGCATGAAATTGATTTTAAATATTCCGAAGCACTCAGAGCGGCCGACAATATAAATACTTTTAAAATGGTTGTCAAAACCATAGCGCAAAAACACGGACTTCACGCGACATTTATGCCTAAACCGATTTCCGGAATAAACGGTTCCGGAATGCACACAAATATGTCATTGTTTAAAGACGGCAAAAATACTTTTTTTGATGAAAAAGACGAATTACAACTTTCAGACATAGCGTATAATTTTATCGGCGGATTGATAGAACATATGAAATCTATGACAGTTATAACAAATCCTCTGGTAAATTCGTATAAAAGGCTTGTGCCGGGATATGAAGCTCCTGTTTATATAGCTTGGTCATGCAAAAACAGAAGTCCGCTAATAAGAATTCCAGCTTCAAGAGGCAACAGCACAAGAATAGAGCTGCGCAGTCCTGACCCTTCTTCAAATCCTTACTTGCTTTTGGCGGCTTGTCTTTCTGCTGGTCTTGATGGGATAAAGAAAAAAACGAAACCGCCGATGCCCGTTGACCAAAACATGTTTAAAATGAGTAAAATCGACAGAACAAAAGCCGGGGTGGAAGATTTGCCCGGAGATTTAGAGCAGTCGATGATAGAATTCAAAAACAGCATATTTATGAGAAATGTTTTTGGAGAGCATATTTCAGATCGCTACCTCGAAGCAAAAAGCGAGGAATGGTTTTCTTACATAACTCAGGTTCACAAATGGGAGACGGACGAATATCTTTCCGCATATTGATTAAAAATATAAAATGGACAAGGCGAAGATAATATTTGCAGGTTCTGAATCTGTTGTAAACTCGGTAAAAAAACAGCTGGAAATAGCGTCATTTACCATTATGGGAAGTTCCATCTCCGGTAATGAAGCGCTGAGAAAAGTTACGACTTTATTTCCTGACATAGTCATTACGGATTACAATTTAACCGATATGACGGGGTTGGATTTCGCGCAGATGGTTGAACATTCGCGGATTTGTCCAGTAATAGTTTTGGCGGATTTCAGGCAAAGCGAATATGTGGAAGAATTGAAAAAAAAATCTTTTGAAATATTTTGTATAACAAAACCTATAGATTCGCTGGTGCTTAATCATACGATTTCCCTGATTTTGAGGCTTACCAGAAGAATGCATGAATACGAGCATCAAGTTGACGAACTTAAACATAAACTTGAAGACAGGAAATTGATTGAAAAAGCCAAAGGCATCTTAATGAAAAAGTTTGATATGGATGAAGACGATGCATATAAAGAAATGCAGAAAAAAGCCATGAATTCATCTAAACAGATTGTGCAGATAGCAAAAACTATTATAGATATGTTCAAATTTATAGAGGAAAAGAAATGAAGAAGGAGAAATTTTTACTCAAAAAGTATAGAAAAGCTTATCTAGAATTGTCAAACGGGATAGTCCTTGAAGGTCGAGCTATAGGTGCAAATGTGTGCGTAAGCGGAGAAATGGTGTTTAATACGGGAATGCTTGGCTATGGCGAGGCTATGACGGATCCTTCGTATTTGGGACAAATTTTGGTTTTTAGTTTTTGTTTAATAGGCAATTATGGCGTTCCTGTCGCTAAAGGCGGGGATTTCTTTATGACTAAAGGACATGAGAGTTCGTCCATAAAAACTCAAGGCATTATAGTCTCAGATATTTATGGCGGCTGTCATCACCATGACGGAGGAATTTCGCTTGAACAATGGATGATTGAAAACAATGTTCCCGGAATTGCTGGTATAGACACAAGATATTTAGTTCAAATGATAAGAGAGTCCGGCAATCTTTTCGGACGCATAATTCCCGAAGGTACAAAAAAAGAAAAAATTGACAGGTTCGAATTTCTAAAAAATTTTACCGATGACGAATATGTTGATCCTTCAAAATATAATCTCATGCCGTCGGTGTCTGTAAAAGAAATAAAAAGGTACGGAAGCAGCGCAAAAAAGGTCGCGCTTATAGATTGTGGCGCAAAATTTAATATTGCAAGAATGCTTGTTGAAAGAGACTGCGAAGTTTTGCTTTTGCCTTGGGATACGGATTTTTCAACGGTAAATGTAGATGGGTGGCTTATTTCAAACGGACCGGGCGACCCTCAAAATACGGGAGATTTGGTTGAAAGAGTGAAAAAAGATGTTTTAGGTTCAAATAAACCAGTATTAGGGATATGTTTAGGACATCAGATTTTATCGCTTGCTTCGGGTGCAAAAACAAGGCGGCTTCCACACGGACATAGAAGCCATAATCAGCCTGTTTTTTCGCTGCCTGAAAAACACGCGTATATGTCCAGTCAAAATCACAGATATGCGGTTGAAAAAAAGACTATACAAGACGACTGGGAACTTTGGTTTGTCAATGCAAACGATGATTCTGTAGAGGGTTTAAAACATAAGACGGAACCGATGATGTCTGTTCAATTTCATCCTGAAGCATCCTCAGGTCCAAACGATACCAGTTGGATAATGGATGAATTTATTGAAAAGATAAAAGAGAACAGATAACAAGCCGTTTTTCCCCTTCTATGAAGGGATGCAACGTAGCCGCGGGATAGTCTCTGTTTGCAGTTGTCGTTGTTGTTTATCGTTAATCATCAACCACCATCACCGAATCTCTATAATGCAGGAAAGGTAACAGCTATCACCCCGACGGCTGGCTTGGCATCAAAGAGTTCCCGCACCCAAGAGGGAAATAAAGATAAAGGCTTCTTTTATCTGCGATAAGAAAGTAAATATTTAATAGCTGAATTTATACTTTTTTCAAAAGAACTAGGGCATAAACTCATCCCCTAGCCAAGTTTAAAAGCTTTTTCTTTCTTAATTTTCTCTCTTTTTGTGTCATTTTGTTTTTTAAATTGACAGTCTTCTATATCTTCTTTTGACAATGCATATTTCCTTTGTTATAATATTCTTATAAAAAAGAGAATAAACTGCCGCATTTTTTAAAGAAAAAACCTATTCTATAGAAGAAATTAAAAAATATTTGCACTAGTTGCAAAAAAACACGTCGTAATGAGAATCTATTTATTTGGTCATTATATAGCGGTAAAGCGAATGTGAAAAGCGATATTGATATTTACATAGAAAAATGGAATATAAAAACGCTTTTACAATTATCTCAGTTTTATATTGATATAAATAGAATTTTTGGCAAATAGGCTGACTTTGTTACTACCAAAGGGCTCGATAATAATTTTAGGAAATCAATAAAAAAGGATTCGATTGAAATTTATGATTGATATTTCAAGGGACATGTATAAAAAATGAAAAATAAATTTCCGGACCAGCCAAGACTATCTATTCCTACACCATACCTATATTCTTATAAATATATTTCTTCTCATTACCAATTCAGTATGAAAAACGGTGATAAACAAAAGCCGTTTTTTTCATTTTGTGATAGAGCAAACAGTTTAATAAAAAATGGAGAAAAAAAGTGAGAAAAATATTTTTATGTTTTGTCTGTGTTTTTGTTTTTGCGGCGGGTATTATAGCGGAGGAGAAAGAAAAGTCGAAACTTTCACTAAAGCAAACGGTAAAAGAAAAAGGATATAAAGCGATTGTATATTTTGACATATCTTCTTCGGAATTGAGTGTAGTATCAAAAGACGCTCTGATGAGGGCTGCAAAATTGCAGGCAATATCTGAGACGCGCGCATATTTAACGGGATATGCTGATAAAACAGGCAATCGTGAAAAGAATTTAATTTTGAGCAAAGAACGTGTAGAAAGCGCAAAGAACTTTCTTTTGTCTTTGGGCGTTAAAGAAATCAATATACATATTGATTATAAAGGTGATGAAAACCCTGTTGACAATGAAGACGCACTAGAAGCGTATGCAAAAAATAGAAGGGTAGAAATATTGTTGACTGCGAATATTTTGGCTGCGGCGGAAATGGAAGCTGGAGAAGAAAAGAAATAGGAAAACTACAACCGCAAATGCCCAGTTGGGAAATAATGTCTTCCACTATCCCTTTCACAAAAATGGGAACTTTACTTTTTATTCCTATTTTTGTAAAAGGCCGGCCGAGTGTGCATGAATAATGATCATGAGTCACAAGATGTGAGCGACTTACCCGAGAGCAAAGAGGATGGTCGTGTCGGGACTGCCAGATGGTATTTTCGTTGTTGTCGGTAAAATTAAATATATACAGCTTGGAGAAAAAATGAAACGCATAGTTATTTTTGTATTTTGTTTATTGTTTATAATAAACGCGGCATATGCTCAAAGTCCACTACCTTCCGAAAATCTTCAGCAAAGTATAAAGCAGGAAGAAAGAACAAAGGCACTTGAGGAGCGCGTTCAGGAAGAAAAGAAAAAACTTGAGGAAATAGAGGAAAAGGTCGGGCAGGACCCAAAAGATGAAAAAATAGTTTTATTAAAAAAACTTATGTTTTCACAAAGCGACGTTTTGCCTCAAAGTTTTTTTGATGCGCTTAAACAAAAATACGAAAACACAAAAATGAGCGTAAACGATATATATGCTATAGTCAATGCCATCAACAATGAGTATATGCTCAAAGGATACATTTCTTCGCAGGCTTTTCTTTCAAAACAAAATATAAATTCAGGCGATCTTTTTATAAGTCTTGTAGAGGGGACGATAGATAAAATAAATTTGAAAGGCAATAAATATACAAACGAAAAATATATAAAAAGGTATATAAATTTTGACAATGCGGACAGTTTAAACACAAACGACACAAACCGCCAGATAATGAATTTTAACGCTGCAAACGACGCAAAAGCGAGAATAGTTTTAGCTCCTGGTCAAGTTTTTGGCACAAGCGACATAGATATAGTTATAGATGAACCCAAATGGTATCAGATAAACGCTTTTATAGACAATGCAGGACAAGATGAAACGGGTATTATAAGGTATGGTCTTTATTCTTCGATAAGAAGTCTTACGGGATATAGAGATATTTTGAATTTAGGCGGAGTTTTGTCGGAAGGTTCGCACGCAGCTTTTTTATCTTATGAAATTCCGGAGCCTTTGTTTGGTTTTAGAGTGGGAGCGGGCTTTAATTATTCAGACACTCAAATAGTAAAAGGACAGCTTGAACCGCTTAATGTTAAAGGCGATTATTACGGGGCTTATATTTTTCTAAAACGTCCTTTTTACGTCAGAGAAAAAACCGTAAGCAATGTAAGTTTTAACGCGGGGTCTGGGCGCGGCGCAAGTTCTATCACGGGATATACCGCGCAAGACGCAAAAAGCGATTATTTGTCATTGACCGGCGACAATATGATAATGACGAGTTTTGGCTACCTTTATAATTCGCTTACATATACGCAAGGGCTGAAAATAATTGAAGGCGAAACGAACTTTGAAAAAATAACATATTATGGTGAGTTTTATTCAAGCATCATAAAATATGTGGGAGCTGTTTTAAAACTAAAAGGACAGGCGGCATTTGACATTGTTCCCGCAAGCGAGCAGTTCACAATAGGCGGCGACGGCACGGTAAGAGGCTATAACTCAGGCATATATATGTCAAAAAACGGGTTAGCGGCAACGCTTGAAATAAATTACAGTTTTGGTTTTCTTAAATATAAATTTCTTGATTATTTATCCGCTTTTGTCTTTGGCGATTATGCTTCAGTATTATTGGATAAAGAAGCAGACCCTTTTGCCAAATGGTCGGCAAATCTTTTTAGCGCAGGAGCAGGAATAAAAATCGGAGCGTTTAAATATGTTGAAGGCAGTTTCATTTGGGCAGTTCCTCTTTCCGAAAGAGACAGAGAGGAAGTTCACGGTTCAAAGTTTATGTTTATAGTTCAGGGGAGAATATAAATTTCCTTTTTGCCGAAATATATTAATGAGGTCTTATAATGTATAAAGTCGTCAGAAATACAAAATACGATTATATAGGGCAATCTTACAGTTCTTCATACCCTAATTTGCATAAATATCCCGCCACAATGCTTCCTCAAATCGGGATAGATATTCTTAAAGAATTTAATATCTCAAAAGGAAGTTTGCTTGACCCTTATTGCGGTTCAGGCTCGTCTTTTTCAAGCGGGTTGGAATGCGGTATAAAAGAAATGTATGGTTGTGATATGAATCCTCTTGCCGTCCTATTATCAAAAGTTAAATTTACAAAGATTGAAATAGAAAAACTTTTTGAAACCCGTAAAGCATTTAGAAATAGCCTATATGACTTCATAAAGAATGAGCAAGGCATTGAAAATTTACAAAGACCTCAAATAACCAATATTGATTTTTGGTTTTCAAAAGAAGTAATAAAAAATCTTACGGTTATAAAATATTTTATAGATAAAATTAAGGATAAAAATATACGGAATTTTTTCCTATTACCGTTCTCGGAAACCGTTAGAGAATGTTCTTATACCCGCAATAATGAGTTCAAGTTATTCCGTATTAAGTCGGAAGAATTGTTGAATTTTAATCCTGATGTAATAAGCGTTTATTTTAAGAAGTTTGATACGACTTTTGCTTACTACAAAGATTTTTATCTTCCCAAATTAGAAGACAATATATCGGTTGAAATTAACTACTCTCAATTTACTCCTAATGGCAATACCTTTAATGTTGTGCTTACAAGCCCGCCTTATGGCGACAGCAGAACAACAGTCGCTTACGGTCAATTTTCTGCTCTTTCAAATGAGTGGTTAGGTATAGACTATGCTCGTAAAATTGACGCTATGTTAATGGGAGGACATAAGACAAAAGAAAATATCAAAGACAGAATAATTGCAGATTATATTTCTCAAATAGATAGGGTTGATAATAAAAGAGCATTAGAAGTATCCGCTTTTTATAATGATTTGGGCGCTTCCATAATAAAAGTTGCAGGTAATGTAAAAAAAGGCGGCAAAGCAATCTATGTGGTAGGAAATAGAACCGTTAAAAATATTAAATTACCGACAGACCAATTTATTGCAGAGAAATTTGAAGAAAATGGTTTTAAGCATTTAATAACTTATGAGCGAGCATTAAGCAATAAATCAATGCCAAGAAAAAACTCCCCGATAAACGAAAAAGGAAAAACAGTTAATACTATGCTGTCGGAATACATAGTAATTTGCGAGAAAATTGCAAGGGTTTAAAAAGGAAATTTATGTCGAAATATTCAGAAGAAACTTTAAGCAGCTATTGTTCTGCGGTTAGTGATGCGGAAGAGACAAGAATAGAAAATGCAAAATCTATGATAAAGTCTGCTATAAACGATAGCGCTGAACTTCAAGGACTTGACTATGAAATTTTTATACAAGGCTCTTATGCAAACAATACAAATATTAAAGCAGATGGGCGCCTCTAAAAACCCTTAAAAATTCCCCTTTTTATAAAAGGGGTGGCAGAGAGCGCAGCTCTCTGACGGGGTATTTTATTTGCGGTTGCCGTTTGGAAGAAAGTGTTTTAGAATTTTAAGGAATTTAGATTTGATTATTATCGTAAAAAAATTGTTATTAAAAATTATTAAAAAAATCAAAAAATATATTAGGGAGATTTAAAATGAAGAAAAAAATTGTTTCTTTGATTACGGCGGTTTTGTTTGCGGTTTCGCAAAGCGGGTTTGCTCAGATGATTGTTATTGACGGCAAAACAGACACTTTGCTTGAAACTAACGGAAATGTTACGGATATTAAAACCAATACTGTTTCAGGAAATACGGGTTTTAATTCTTTCAAGCAATTTGACGTGTATTTAGATAATACCGTCAATTTGCATTTACAAAACGGCATTAATAATCTTGTCAATCTTGTCCGCGGCAAAGCCACAAGCATTGACGGCGTATTAAACGCTTTTAAAGACGGCAAAATAGGCGGGAACGTTTTTTTCTTAAACCCTAACGGAATAATGATAGGTCAAAGCGGAGTGGTAAACGTAGGAGCGTTAATGCTTGCAACGCCTACGAAAGAATTTATGGATTCAATAATAAACGAAGATAAAAGCGTTTCGTCTTTGATAACAAAAGCTATTTTAGCAGGGGATATGCCCGTCAACCCAAGCGGAACAATATCTATTAAAGGAAAGATTAACGCTCAAAATGGGGCAGGCATTAAAGCGGGAAACGCCGAAATTGCACATAGCGGGGAAATAAACAGCGTAAAGCCGTCGGATATAGCAAATTTGTCAGGCATAGAAGAGACGGAAATATATATAAAAGACGGGCAGATAATAATAGACTCAAAAAGCAATTTTATAAACGAAGGGAAAATTGACGCGCAAGGCTCAGACATATCAATTACCGCGGCAAACGATATTGAACTTAAAAACGGTTCCGTCATATCTTCAAACGGGACAAGACAAGAAAACGGCGGAAATATTTTTATCTGGGCAGACAACGACGCATATTTAAGGAACGGGGCTTTAGTTTCTGCTACAGCCGAGTACGGCGGCGGCGGTTTTATAGAATTTAGCGCAAAAAATAATGTTTTCCTTGAAGGCTGGGGTTTAGCGGCATATTCTCTTTACGGTAAAGGCGGAACAGTTTTAATAGACCCAAACGATTTGACGATTTTAGCTTCTACAGATACATTAGGCGCAAATTATTATTTTACGGCTTACGATACAATTACAGTAAGCAGCGGAGTAAATATTACTACTTCAAAAACAGGAGCAGATTCGGGGAATATTTTATTTTCCGCTGAAAATATAGATATAGAAAATGACGTAGTTCTGGACGTTTCGGCGAAAGGGACAAATAATGCGGGCAATATCAATATACATGCGGACAAAGACCTTAATATAGGCGACAAATCCGTTATTAACGCTTCCGCCGTCAATGGAAATGGCGGAAACATAAGTTTGCAGGGCGAAGACATAGTTATAGGCGAAAACGTATCTATTGATTCTTCGGGCGCAACAAGCGGCGACGTACTGATAGAAGCTCTTGCAAGTTCTCAAACTCCTTGGTTTAAAACGGCGGAGGCTTCCATAGAAATAGGTGACGGAACTTCAATTAAAGGAAAAGATATAACCATACATGCAAAAGCCGATTCAGCTTTGGATTTTCAAAGCAAGCCCAACGCTGTTGAAGACACTTGGGAGACTGAAGATTCTCCATCGGATGTTATGGATGCCGTTTCAGACAATTGGGGCGACGTAATTAAAGATTTGGCTTTAAATGTCAGCGAAGTTGTCGTTGACGCCATAGACAATTTCGGACTTGTAGGAATGGGCGCAAAGCACGATTTGAGCGCTTCCGTCAAAATAGGAGAAAACGTAAATATTGCCGCTTCAAATAATTTGGATATTAAGTCTGAAGTTGACTCTCAGTTAAAACTTACTGTTCCTTTTACCAATTTAGCCGTAGCGGTGGGCATAGCAAATACGAATTCTCTGGTTGAAATATCGCAAAACGCTGTTTTGACGGCAGGAAATAATCTTAATATTAAAGCCTATACAAATACTCTTTTAGATGTAAACGCTAAGGCAATAAGCAATGCGTCCGTAGGTTTTGCAGGTATGGACGGAGCTTTTGCCTTAGGAATAATGAAAGGAAATAATAAAGTAAAAATAAATGAAAACGCACAGCTTACTTCAGGCGCGGATATGGAAATAGAGGCTCTTACGGATAAAGATATAAAAGTCGACTCTTCGGCGTCGGCTTTTGACGATGGAAATCTTGCTTTTTCAGGCGCGGTTTCTTTAAGCGAAATAAACAATGAAACAGACGTCAACGCAAAATTGTCCGCAGGAAAGGACGCTTCAATATCTTCAATAATAAACAGCGCAAATAATCGTTCAACTTCAAGCGCGGGCACAGGCGACAACAAGGTTACATATTATGTCAACAAAGCCGCTAATTTTGCCGCGCAAAAAAGCGGTATTGCAAAACTTTTTGGAAAAGGCGGAGACAAATTTCAGCAAAAATCGCATTCAAGTTTTGGCGCGGCGGGTTCTGTAGCTTATAGCGAACATACAAATAACGCTATCGCTAAAGTAGGCTCGTCTGCCGATATAACCGCGGGCGCAGATGCTGATTTAACGGGAAATTTTACTCTCAAGGCTCAAATTACCGAAAACAGAATAAGACATGCTTCAAACGCTTCCGTTAGTTCTATAAATAAAGGAGAAAGCGGATACACCAAAGAAAACGGCGGCGCGGCGGCAGTTGCCATATCCGAATACAATAATAACGTTTCAGCTTACATAGACGACAATGCGCAAGTTGATTCAGACGGCGATATATCTGTGTCAAGCAACTTTTTGCTGCCCTATGAAATAACATGGCATAAAATTGAAGGACTTTCCGATATTACTCAAAAACTTAACGGGAACCTGGGCTTGCAAAACGGTTTTGTCAATACTTGGGCAAATTCTACAGTTTCAACAAATCAGGAAAATTCTGATGAACAAGGCAATTTCGGGTTTGCCGCTTCTTTTAATATGACGGCTTTCAATTCAACCTCAAAAGCCTATATAGGCAAAAACGCCAAGATAAATCAAAGAACGACATTGCCGGGCGACGTATCGGTGAATGCCTATTCTCTTCTTCAAACTGTAAACGTCGCGGGAAATATAGGCGCTTCAAGCGCTAAAGCCGGAGTGGGCGCGGGTATGGTTTGGGTAAATTACGACAATAAAACGGAAAGCTATATAGATGACGGCGCGCAGATAAAAGCGTCTTTGTTAAACGTTGAAGCGCAAACAGAAAAAAGAGATATTACCATAGCCATATCGGGAAATAAAAAAGCCGAAAGTTTTGGCTTTAACGGCGTGTTTAACTGGATTGAAAATGTTAATGTCACGCTTGCCCATATAAGCGGAAGTTCAAAATTGGATTTGATAAATAGCGGCGTGCTAAACCTTTCAGCTTTAGACGATACTCAAATATACAATATATCGGGCGGTATTTTAAAAGTATCCGGCGGTAAAAACGTAGGCGTAGGTGCCGCTGCGGCTTTGATTGATTCTGAGCGCGAGGTAAAAGCGTATATAGGCGAGGATGAAGAGGAAGAAACTTCCACCCCAACTGAAACGAATATAGAGGCGGGAGATATAAACGTTAAAGCGTCCACGCAAGGCGATATTTATGCTTTTTCAGTTGCTGCGTCAGTTCAAGCGGGACAGTCGGCAAAAGAAGCTCAATCGCAAGAAGATTTAGCGGCTGAAAATGGGCAAGACGCTAAAGGCGGCGGGGGCGGTTTCGGTCTTGGAATTTCCGGAGACGTAAGCATAACTAATTCAAAAGCAGACACAAAGGCTTTTATAAACGGCGCAAATATAAAAAGCGGCGATATTGAAATTAACGCAAAAGATGAAACTAATATTACTACGGCTTCAGGTTCTGCGGCTATAATGTTTTCGTCAGAAAGCCAAACTTCAGTGGGAATTGCCGGTTCGGCAAGCGTCAATACTATTAGCAATAATATAGAGGCGTTTGTAAAAAAAGCGACAATAAACGCTTCAAAACTTAATTTGAGCGCTAAAAACGACTCTTATATTTTATCTGTTTCAGCTTCAGGGTCTGCCGCGCCTATGTCAAAGAACGGAATTTCTGTAGCGGGAGCGGTATCTATCAACGAAATTGAAAATAATACTGCGGCTTATTCCGATAATTCAACCGTTGTATTAAGTTCTCCCGCAGCTTCAAATATTATGTCTGTAAGCGCAAAAGATGCAAGCGAAATTCTTGCTATTGCCGGGGGAATAAGCAGTGCAAAAACTGTGGGAATAGGAGCGGCGGTAGGCGTCAACAATATAAATAACAGCGTAAAATCTTATATTAACGGCGGGCAAATAACAGCTTATGGGCTTTCTTTAAACGCGATAAACGATTCTGCTCTTACGGCAATATCAGGAGCTATAGGTGCAGCTCTTAAAAACATGGCTATTGCGGCAAGCGTTACAGTGGCAAGCATAGATAATGATACCGAAAGTTATATAAAAGGCGCGCAGGTTGATATTTCAACGGGTTCGGTATCTGTCAGCGCTGAAAATAAAGCCAAAATGTTAAATATAGCGGGCGGAGTGGGCGCGGGCAAAGAAGGCGGAGTGGGAATAGCCAGCGCGATAAGCGGAATTGGCAGCGATACAAAAGCTTATATTGAAAATTCAACAATAACAAGCAAAGACAGCAATATTTCAGTTTCTGCGGTTTCGCAAACTGAAACGGAAACAGCCGCAGCCGCAGGCGGGGTAGGCGGGACAGCGGGAGTAGCAGGCAGCGTAGCCGTCAACAATATAAAAACCAATACCGATGTTTCAGTTAAAAATTCAACTTTAGACGCTAAAGGTTCAATAAAAGCAAGCGCATTGTCTGAAAACGTCATTAATTTTTACGGAGGAATGATAGCCGCCGCAGGAACGGCGGGCATAGGCGGAACGGTTGCGGTAAATTCCGTTTCCGATAACGCTTATGTAAATGTTGAAGACTCTGCTATTAAAACTCTGGGCGCTTTATCGCTAAAAGATTTTGACGGCGCAGATAAAAGCGGTTTCTTGGCGCAGTCTAAAGTGGATGACGATATTAATGTCTATAGCGTAAATATCGGAGCAGCGGGAAATGTGGGCGTCGCCGCAGACGTAAGTGTCAGCAATATTAATAACAATGCTCAAACTTTGGTAAAAAATACCAATATCAATAAAGCGGTTGACGCTTGGCAGTCAAACGCTTTGCAGAACGCCAATATTACGGCGGCAAATTATACCGACATTGACGTTTACGGCGGAAGTTTGGGCATAGGCGGGACAATCGGGGCAGGGGCTGTTTCTGACACTACTTTAATAAATAACACTGCAAAAGCTATAGTAAAAGATTCGGACATAAGAGTGAAAGGAGATTTAAATATAATCACAGACAGCCTTGAACGCTATAATGCTATTGTTCTTAGCGGCGCAGGAGCTGGAAGTGCTGTAGGCATTGCGGGAAATGCAGTTGTTTTAGATATAAAAAACGATAATCAGGCTTTGCTTGAAAACAGCGCAATTAGCATCAACGGCGATGTTTCCATAAAAGCAAATGATAACGTAGAACTCGGCAAAAATAACGACGGACCAAACGCCATAGCCGTAGGCGCGGGCGCGCTTGCTCTTCAAGGAGCGGGTATTGCTGGAGCGATTTTTGTCGCAAACGTTAAAAACGCTACGAAATCAATAGTAAGAGATTCAGATATATCTGCGGGGTCAATAGACGTTTTGGCAAATTCCGTGCAGCAGGTAAATTCATATATCCCTACTATTGCCGCAGCGGGAATAGGCGCGGGAATTTCTGCAAGCATAGGCGTAGTAACTTTAGATTCCGATACGCAGGCTTTAGTTGAAGAAACAAGCGGGCACCAGACAAAGCTTTCATCCGACGCATATAAAGAGATAACAATAAAAGCAAGTTCTGATTCTTCAATAAAAAATCTCGGGGCAACGCTTGGCGCAGGAGTGGTAGGCGCAGGCATAGGCGCTTCAGTTTTAATTTCAAAAATCAACGGACAAACTTCCGCGCAGGTAGGCTCGGGCGTGGAAATTTCAGCATCAATAATAGGCGGCAAAGTGAGCGTTATTGCGGATAATAAACGCGCAATAGACGATATAACGGCGGCTATGGGAGCCGGAGCCGTAGGATTAAGCGGCTCGGTGTCTGTTGCTACTATAGGAGGAAATTTAAGCAGCGACGATTTGCATTCGGCTTTTGACGCAAAATCCATACTTGACAAACATCTTTCTGAAAATGGAAACATAGACGGGCAAATGTTAGGACAAGACAGAGCAGACATTCTCAACGGAACAGACGCTCAAAATATGGAAAAGTTCACGACAGACGTCAATGAAGCTTTTAATACGTACATATCGCAGGACAAAAGCACAATAGCAAGCATAGGCGCAAACGCAAAAATAACTTCAAGCATTCTTGACATAAACGCAAAAGATTTTCTCTCAATAAATCAAAAATCCGGGTCAGGAGCTGTCGGAATAAATGCAATGGGCGCTTCAGTAGCGGTTGCAAACGCCAATTCTTCAACAAAAGCTTTAATAGGAAATAATACTGTAATAGAACTATATTATTCTAATCTGACGTTAAAATCCGAGTCTGAAGTTCAAGGAGACAGTTTGTCCACGATGGCTGCGGCGGCTTTTGGCGGCGCATTGGGTGGAGCAATATCTATTTTTAACGCAAATAATCATACGGAAAGTTATATAGGCGACAGCGTCAAGCTGACAAAAGTTTCTAAGTTAGATATTATTTCTAAAACAAAATCAAATATTCATGCGCAGACGGTGGGCGTTTCGGCAAGTCTTGGCGGCGTTGGGGCGGGCGCTTCAATAGCGAATATAAATAAAAGCGGCGATACGATAGCTTCTACTAAAGATAATGTTAATATTATCAGCGGAGGAACGGTTAATATATTGGCTGAAACCGACCATACCCTCTTTAGCGAAGCCGAGTCTGGGGCAGGCGGAATAGTTTCAGGTTCGGGAAGCGATGCAGACGTCAATGTCAGCGGAAAACTCTGGGCTTTAACCGGAGCAAACAATGTGTTATCCGCCAGCTTAAACGTCGCTACAAAAGGCAATCTCTCTGCAAAATCTAAAACTTACGGCGTCAACGTAGGCGGTTTATCCATAGGAGTGTCTTTGGCAAATATTCTATTTGAGTTAGATAATAAAGCTGAAATAGGGCTAAACAATAATATAGACGGCTATAGTATAACGGTTGCTGCGGTTCAAAACAAAGCCGACACGGAAATATCGGCAACTTCGGCGGCGGGCGCGCTTTTAAGCGGAAACGGCGCAGAGTCGGAATCCGAAGTTAAGGGAACGGTCAGCGCGAATATTTCTAAAGATTCAAAATTGCAAGGAAACAGCATATCGGTTCAATCTGCCATATATTCTAAACAAGACATTAAGGCAGACGCCTATACGGCGGGCGCAATAGGCGTGGGCGTAAATTTGGCAAAAGTCAAAGCGGATGCAAAATCTTCTGTCAATATAGACGAGGGCGTAAACGTTAACGCTTCAAATATTTTTCTGGCAAAAGCCGTAAACAACAGCCAGACTTACGCTCAGTCGTTTTCAGGAAGTTACGGAGCTTTAGTCGGCGGCGGCGCCGCAGTTAATAATATTAACAATTCGTCGTCTTATGTCGGTATAGGAAAAACGGACAAGGCATTGAATTTAAAAGCTTCAAAAATTGAGCTTATATCCCAAAACAATGCAAGCCAAGACAGCAAAACCGACGCTGTTAATGCAAGTATTGTCGGAGCGACGTCTTTAAACGACGATAACGACGCAAATATAAATTCTAAAATTGAAATATCGGGCAATTCAAATCTTACCGCAAACGATTTAAAATTAAGCGCGTCAAACAGCTATGACAAATCAAAGTATGATAAAAATCTTCAATCCACCTCAGGCGGCGTCGTTCAAGTCAACGTCTCGCAAAGCATTACCGATATAAACGCAAAAGCCGACATAGTCATAAATAACGGAGCCGCGCTTAATACCGTTAAAAAATCCGATGGAACAAGTTCTTTTGTATCCGAAGCGTTTAACTATATTAAGGCAAAAGACAAGCTCGTTCTTACAAGCGGCGGGCTTGCGATGGTTCCGGTGCTTACAAGCAATATTACAAATAACAGCGATGCAAATATTAAAGTTTATGACGCCGATATCAATACTGCGGGCGACGCGATATTTAACGTTAAATCCGACGCGGATATAAATTCTGCGGTTCAAATAAGCGTCTATGGAGGAAGTGCCATAGCAAACGGACAAAGCAAGGCTTTAAGCAATATTAAAAACAATATTGATTTTTATAACGGAGCAGTAGTGTATGCCAAAGGCGATATAAAATTAGGTTTAACGCAGCCTTATGGAGGAATAAGGTCAAATTTTAAAAATAGCGCCATTACCGATATTTACAATAAAACAGGCATACCTATAGAGGGAGGGTCTGAGGCGCATGGCGGAGTTTTTATTGACAATAAAGTTAATGTCAACAGCGGGTCGGTTTTACGTTCGGCGGGCGCGATAGAAATAAACGCTTCTTATGCAATATCTGAGTCTCAAGGGCTTTTAAATATTTATACGGCAAGCGACAGCGTAACTCTTGCGACAAAAGAAGGGGCGACTTCGGCAGATATTGAAGAAAACTCTGAGGTGGCTATAAACGGTTCTTTGCTTTCGGGAGTGAACAATATATTTAATGCAAATATTAGCGGGGCTAACGGCTCCTATACTGTTTCGGGCATTGGACTAGAAGACGTCAGTCGGAGCATAACCGATGAAAATCTTGTAACTAACATTATAGAGGAAATTGAAAAATACGAGGAACTTGCAGCCATTTATAGCAAGGACGCTGTTTTAAAAGGAGCTTATGAAGCTGAAGTGGTGCGATTAAAATCCGAACTTGAGGCATTAGGGCTTGTTGACGAAAACGGACTTGTAAAAGTCGTAAACGATGTGAAATATATTACTTTTGATAATATTGCGGCTAACAGAGGCGAAATAAAGATTACCGCCGACGTTTTAAAAGGGAACGGGATATTGTCCGCGCCGGGTTATGCCGAAATAAAAATTAACAATACAAGCGATCTGTTTTTAAGAATAAACGACGCCGTAATTTCGGAAGATCTGCGCGGAAACGTGATATTTAACGGGGTTCAGGTGGAAAGCAATGCCGACATCAATACGGTCAACAAAAATTCTTCGGCAAATTTTTCAAGCATAGTTACTTCAGAAAGCGACAATAATCCCGTAATAGAAATAAAAAATCTTTATTCTAATGCAGGCGTAGGCTCATATCTTGAACTTAAAGGCGACATTTTAAACCGCGACGGAAATTTTATCGCTGCTTCTAAAGGCAGCATTTACTCTAAAGGAAATATCAATGCTTTAAATATAAACATTCAGTCGGATGCGGACGTAATTCAATCATATACCGACGGTTTTAGGCATATCGGGGGGGACCCAAGTTCGCAATGGCAAGATATTGCGCAAGGTTATGAAACGGGGAACTCTACAAGCGGAAATGATAATAGCGGCGCAAAAAGCAGCGAACCGGGAATTATAGGCAACAATATTTTTATAAGCGGCCGCTATTTAAATATTAACGGCTCTATACAAAGTGGCGTGGCGGACTGGACTTTGAATATAGCAAATGACAGCCTTTCCCTTGAAGGCGGTTTTACCGTAACAAGCGCGATTGCCGATTATAATTCTAAGATCGGCTCAAATCAAGCGGCGCCGCCTTTATACGCTCTTTCTTCAGCGCATGGAAACATTAATGCTTATTATAATGTTTTAACGAACGAAATAATTTTAGATGACGTTTCAGTCAGCGGAGGACGGCTTGAACTTTACGGGCATATTTTAAATACGGGCGGGGCGGCAGGACAGCTTACCGCGCTTGACGGATATGGGAAAATAAACATAGTAAATAATTCGTCTTATAACATACAGGCGGGAAACATTTATAACGACAATAAGGTTTCAGGCATAATAAAAATTACGGATACGGCGTTTCAAAAAGGAGACGCTTTTCTTGTTACGCAATATACAAGAGACGCTGCGGGCAATGTAATAAAAACGCAAAAATACAGCGACGGTTCGTCGGGAAGCAATTCAAGCACGACTTCGGCTTATAAGCCGCTTTCAAATCAAAGATATACGTGGACTACTGGAACTACGTCGTCTTTTACCGAATATTATTCTAATTCCAGCAATTCTTTCTGGGGTATGGATTTTTTTGTGCCTGACGAGAACTCATACAATTATAGTAAGGGACCTTCGGAGACGTCGCCTATTATTGACGGCGAAACCATTATTGTTGACGCAGGAAATTCTAATTCTTACAGTTATGGCCGCACCGGACCCGTCACTTTAAGTCAAGAAAAAACCAAAGACAGACGCTGGACGGAAACGCACGGCTGGTGGATTTTTTCAACAACGGAATATCATCACGAGCTTGAATATAGGACAGGCACGATAACCTACAATAAACACAGCGTAAAAGCCGATTACGATATAGGCATAAATTTTATAGGATATTCCGCGCCCGAAACTAATATTTCTTCTGTTAACAATTTAAATCTTAACGGCAGTATAATGTCGTCAGCGGGAGCGGTTAATTTGATTTCTTCGCAAGGAGCCGTCAACAATTTAGGCGTCGCTTCCGTCATTGCAAAAGATATAACTATTTCGGCGCAGGCGGGCATAGGGCAAAACCTTGCTCTTGATGCAAGGTTAAACGGAGGAAAAATTACCGCTTCTTCAAACGTCGGCGACATTAATTTAGTTTTTAGCAATTTAAAGGATACGCAGGGAAATATGTATAATACCGTTGTCAACGGCATTAAGGCTTTAAACGGAAACGTCAGCATAGTTTCGGACAGTTCCATAAAAACCGACGGTTCGTCTTTTGTCAAAGGAAAAAATGTTTTGCTTGAATCAAAATACGGTTCTTTAGGTTCCATAAGCGGCGGTTTGGGTATTTTAAATATTCAAGCCGATACTTTAACGGCTGCCGCTCAGTCTGACATCAATATATCCGATACCGGCGATTTAGGCATAGTAAGCGTTCAGTCTTTTACCGGCGACATTAAACTTAAAGCTGTGGGAAATGTTACTGACGCAAACGAAGAAGCTGTTTTTGACACAAGGACGGCTAACCAGCTTTTAACCGACTGGTACGGTTTAGACCTTTTTAATCAAAATGGAGCAGGCTGGACTCAAGATCAGCTTAAATATGCAGTCAACGCTTCAAGCCTTAAAAGTACCGTTGACACGCAATATCAAGTGGAAGATGCAAACGTTTTAGGGAAAAATGTAGATATTGAAGCGGGCGGGTCAATAGGGCTTAATATGGGGTATAAAGATATAAATCTTACAAATTATGCGGCATTAAGCGAAGCCGACAAACTTTTGATAGCTTCCGCTGAAAGCGACAATCTTGTATTTAGTCTTGACGGCGCAGGAAAGCCCGTTTCAGTAAGAGTGTTTGAAACGGAAGATTTGGATATTAACGCAGATTCAATAAAACTTAAAGCAAACGGCTACGTTTATTTAGGCGGCGACCAAGATATTAATGTAAATACGATAGAAGCGGGGACAGGACAAAATATAACCATATATGCAAAAGGCGGTATTTATAATGTCAATACTTCCCAGTCTGCGCCTAATTTAATCGGAAACGACATTGTTCTTGAAGCGGGAAACGGTTCTATTGGGACATTGTCTAAAGACCTTGTATTAAACATAACGGGCAAAATTATAGCAAGAGCCAAAGACGGAATTTATCTTAATGCGGGTTCAAAGAATTTTTTAATAGACAGCCTTCTTTCAAACGGATTTACAAGGCTTACAACAAGCGGCAATATAACGGGAGTAAGCGGAAGTCTTATAAATATAGTATCGGAAGGCGTGCAGCTTACGGGCGCAAACATAGGAACCGACACTCAGGCGCTTGGGATAACTCTTACGCAGGAAGAAGCTGTTGCAGACGCTTATAATGCGCTTACTATAAATTCAAGCGGAAAAATTAATGTCGCAGGCAAAGGAACAAATACTTTATACACGGGAAATATTGCGGCTGCAGGAGACGTAAAAATATCTGCGCAGGGCGATATTGCAAGGCAGGGCAATACTTCAATTTCGGGAGCAAACATAAATTTTGCAAATGTCGGCGGCAATATAGGAAGTTCAAGCGATAAACTTCAAGTTAAGACAAGTGGCAATGTAAGCGCCGCGTCTTATGGCGGTATAAATTTTACGTCAAGCGAAAATATTTCATACAATGCCGTCTCTTCTGAAAACGGAATTATAAATTTGTCGGGAACCAAAAATCTTTCCGCAAACAATCTTTCCGCAAAAGGAAATATCAATATAGTTTCAGATAAAGCAATTACAACGGGAACAAGCAAAATTGCGTCTGCAGACGGTTCAATAGCAATTTCAAGCCAAGAAGATACAACGGTTAACGGAGATATTGAGGCAAAAGAAAAAGTAGAAATTGTATCGGAAAAAGCGCTTACAACGACAGCTAAAATTACTTCAAGCGATGCGGGCATTTCGTTAGAAAGCGCAGGGGATACGCAAATTGACGGCGCAATAACGGCAAATAACGAAGTTTCAATTGTTTCCAAAGGAAATATTATTACGTCAGCGATATCAGAAATAAAGTCAACAGCCGCAGGGGTATTGTTA
>JAITIP010000012.1 GCA_031279415.1 Candidatus Endomicrobium procryptotermitis
ATATTCTTTTTCTTGCTTCATCTCTTTGCCTTCTCACCGCATTTTTTTTAGCCGTCTCCAACATCAGCTTCGCAAAATCGTCCATCCTCATATTTACAGCGGCTTTTCATCTGATTTCCGCTTAGTGTCGTTTGTTCATGTGTCTAAGTCTCTTGTATATTTATGTGAAAGCAAAATATATTAGCATATTTTTTATAATCTTTTTTTAATTTATAGTGTCAATATATAATTGCTATTTTTGTGAGCTTTAACAAAATACTTGACAAAGTTTTGATAAGTTTGTAAATTAATTAAAATTAATAAAAAATCGGCAAAGGTGCTGAGGAAAAATTATCCTTAGCACCTTTATTTTTTCATTTTTATATTTATGTTATTGCGTTTTTTAATAAAATCTAAAGTAAAAATTATAAAATAACATGATTTTTATGAAAATTGACATTTATATAATATTATGTTATTTTATACGAAAAAATATCAGGGAAGTCCATTCCCTAAAAAAGGAGAGCACCAATGCAGTCGATTCATGATTTTTACGGTGAATTAGTGTTCACTAAAAAAGTGATGGAACAGAAGTTAAGTAAAAACGTTTACAAAAAGCTTGCGGCGGCCGTTGACAATCTTGAACCTCTTGACCAGTCTATAGCGGCAGAAGTGGCACATGCCATGAAAGAATGGGCTATAGAAAACGGCGCAACACATTTTACTCATTGGTTTCAGCCTCAAAGAGGTGGTACGGCTCAAAAACATGATTCTTTTATAACTTATGGGGATAATGGCGAAATAATAGAAAGGTTTTCTGCCTCACAGTTGGTACAATCGGAACCTGACGCTTCTTCTTTCCCATCAGGAGGCATACGCTCCACTTTTGAAGCAAGAGGTTATACAGCGTGGGATCCAACTTCTCCGGCTTTTCTTCTTGAAGCAGGAAAAACGAAGACTTTGGTAATACCATCGGTTTTTCTCTCATGGACAGGCGAAGTTTTAGATCTTAAAACTCCTCTTTTGCGTTCGATAAGCGCTTTGAATGAAAAAGCCATAGAGCTTCAGAAACTTCTCGGCAATAAAAATGCAAAACAGATAAAGGTTTTTGTCGGTGTTGAGCAGGAATATTTTCTGCTTTCAAAGAAATTGGTAGAGTCAAGGCCTGACATCACTGTAACAGGCAGAACTCTTTTCGGCAATACCCCTGCAAAAGGACAGCAGCTTGAAGATCATTATTTTGGAAATATTAAAGGCAACATTCTCGAATTTATGGAAGATTTAGACCATGAATTGTACCGCAACGGAATCCCAATAAAAACAAGACATAATGAAGTTGCGCCAAACCAGTTCGAACTTGCTCCGCTTCACGAAGAAGAAAATTTGGCTATTGACAACAATCTCAAAGCTATGGAAATTCTGAAAAAAGTGGCAGATAAACACGGCATGACAGCGCTTCTTCACGAAAAACCTTTTGCGGGAGTAAACGGTTCTGGTAAACATTTCAACTGGTCAATCGGCGACAATACGGGAATAAATTATTTTGAGCCTTCAAAGTCCCCTATCAAAAACATCACTTTTCTTCTTACTATCAGCGCAGTGCTTTTAGGCGTGAAAAAGTTTGGCGGAATTTTAAGAGCTTCTGTAGCGGACGCAGGCAACGACCATAGGCTAGGAGCAAATGAAGCTCCTCCGGCAATTATGTCCGTTTATCTCGGAGAATTGGTAAACGATGTTTTGGATTCGATAGAAAAAACAGGTTCTATAAATGAAAAAGAAGTAAACGAAATAACGTTAGGCGTACAGAATCTTCCAAAAGTAAATAAAGATTATTCAGATAGAAACAGGACTTCCCCCGTAGCTTTCACCGGTAACAAATTTGAATTCAGAGCTTTGGGTTCTTCGGCCAATCCTGCGGATGCAGGAACGGCTTTAAATCTTCTGGCGACATATGGTTTTGATGAAATAATTCGAAGAATTTTAGCCAAAAAAGGATCCGACGTAAAACAAACTGCTCTTGAGGTAACAAAAGAGATAATAACGGAAACAAAAGAAGTAAGATTTGAAGAGAACGGCTATTCGCAAGAATGGCATAAAGAAGCTGAAAAAAGAGGACTGCCTAATGCCAAGACTACTCCAGCGGCTTTGCAGTTTTTTCTTAAAGATGACGTAATCGCAGCTTTTGAAAAGTATAAAATATTTTCAAAAAGAGAACTCGAATCAAAAATTGAAATAAAGTTAGAAAATTATATAAAAATAAAAGATATAGAATACAAATATGCGATAAAAGTCGTAAACACTTTACTTTTGCCTGCCGTGCTTAAACAAATAAAAGTTTTGGCAAAAGCCGACAAGTCACTTGAAAAATTAAATATCAAATCGGATTCTTTCCCTAAAGAAATCGAAATGCTCGTCAAGATATATGACGATGTTCGGGCTTTAACCGCAAAGCTCGACAAATTTCTTGCTTATGAACATGGCGGAATTTCCGAAACGGCTCAAGCTTTCGCTTCCGAAGGCGCTGACCTTCTTTCTAAAATCAGAGGGAAAGTTGACACTGCAGAAGATTTGGTCGCAGACGAATACTGGCCGCTTGCAAGTTATCAAAAGCTTTTGAACGCTTTTTAAAAAATATTCTCTCTTGCACAGAGAAGGAAGCAGTCCGCATTTGCCAAAAGCGGACTGCTTTTTTATATAAAGTAAATATGGCATTTATAACGACGTAATCTAAATTTGTTATAATGATTTTATAATAAAAGAGAAGGAAATCAGATGAAAAGCCGCTGTAAATATGAGGATGGACGATTTTGCGAAGCTGATGTTGGAGACGGCTAAAAAAAATGCGGTGAGAAGGCAAAGAGATGAAGCAAGAAAAAGAATAT
>JAITIP010000013.1 GCA_031279415.1 Candidatus Endomicrobium procryptotermitis
TGAACATACCTCTGGTGTTTCGGTTGTTGCGCCAGCAGCATTGCCGAGTAGCCAAGTATGGATGAGATAAACACTGAAAGCATATAAGTGTGAAACTCGCCTCAAGATAAGGTTTCCCCGAAGGGCACTTGTAGACTACAAGTTTGATAGGATGGAAGTGTAAGTGCAGTAATGTATTGAGCTAACCATTACTAATTGCCCGTTCGGCTTGGTCACATTTTCTAATCTTTATATTATGCAGATAGTTGAATTGTATTAACGCAAGGTTTACCTAAAACTGGTAAGTAGTTATTTGATATTGCAAGCCTGTAAAATAGGCTGCCAATAAAAATAGGAATTATTTCCGGTGGTTATTTCGAAGGTGTCACACCCGATCCCATTCCGAACTCGGAAGTTAAGCCCTTCAGAGCCGATGGTAGTTGGACCGCAGGGTCCCGCAAGAGTAGGTCGCTGCCGGATTAAATATTAAAAAGCCGCCGCATTTTTTAATGCGGCGGCTTTTTAATTTTAGTTTTTATTTATACGACCCTGATTGTGTCAAGGAAGGTTATTTTTGACACAAAATAGATTCAAATTGTTTTAGGCAATCATTTCAGCTTTTTCTTTTCTTTTGTTTTACAAAAAAATTATCTAACTTCAACCTTTATATCATCATACGGCAGAATCTGTTATTGATTTGGATACTGATAAAACAGTAATTTGAGATAAAAGGTTGGAGCCAGATAGAATGTTTGCTCTGATGTATTTAAAAACAAGTAATAAAAATCAGGACGGAATTTTAAAACTTTACTTTCTTTTGCATCCGCTACATAAGCAATGACATAAAAATAAAAGCATTTTGTTTAGGATTTGACAACTGTTAATTTTATTTTGTAACATTATCAAATAACTTAATAGGGACAATGTCCCAAAAACCGTTGATGTGGAGATAACGGTAATTGTGCAGTTACAGAGAGCGGGCGCAGCTGAGATTCCCGTACAACGCAGATTATCAAATGGACCACAGAGGGCGCGGTCAAAGAAAGCGAAAGCTTTTTAGTATTCCGCGACGTAACGTGTACGTTAATTACGAGGAATATTCCGAAACGTTTTGTTTCCAGTATTCTACAAAGAGTGCGGCAACGGCAAATTATAGTCGTTTTTCCGCAAAGCAAGGTGGCACCGCGGATAAATTCAAATCCGTCCTTGACATAATATTTTATGTTTTGGACGGATTTTTTATTTTTGGAGATTCCTTAATGATTAAGATGAATTTCAGACGATGGCGTTTTTTAAAAGCGTAATATGTACAGTACGCATTTTGCATTTTGTTTTATGTATTTTACGGATAAATGGGAGGAAAAATGCTAAAACCTTCAATTGAAGAAGTTAAACGATATATTAAAGATTACAATGCGTTTCCAGTATATAAAGAAATTTTTTCTGATATTAAAACGTCGGTTGGAATTCTTAGAAATTTTATGGAAGAAAATAAGAAATGTTATCTGCTTGAAAGCGTCGAAAGCACAGAAAACTGGGGACGCTATTCGTTTTTAGGCTGTGATCCTAAACTTACGATTAAATGTAATGATGGCAAAATCGTTGTTGATGATGGAAAGCGGTGCGAAATTGAGACTTTGAAACCTGAAACTGTGCTCAGAGATATTTTGTCGCGTTACAGAAGTCCGCAGATAAAATCTCTGCCGCCTTTTACGGGAGGGCTGGTGGGTTATTTTTCTTATGACTATATAAAATATATCGAAAAATCTTTAAAGCTTGACAATATAAATGCTGAAAATTTTGATGATTTGTATCTTATGCTTTTCGATAAAGTTATTGCTATAGATCATCTTAAACAGAAGATTTTTATAATAGTGAACGTCTTGACAGATAATTTTGAAACAAATTATGCAAATGCCGAAACTGAGATAGAACGGCTGGAACGGTTGATAAAAAAAGAGTCTGGCAGTGTCGATGCAAAATCCGAACTCAAAACTGATTTAAGAATTCTTCACAACAAAGAAGAATTCTGCAAAATGGTAAGCGAAATAAAACGGCATATATATGAAGGAGACATTTTTCAGGCAGTAATATCTAACGGCATAGAGGGTGACTTCAATGGGACCCTTTTTGAAACTTATAGAGTTTTAAGAACGGTAAATCCGTCGCCTTACATGTTTTACTGCAATTTCGGCGATTCTGAAATTGCCGGCGCTTCGCCGGAAACACTTATAACTCTAAAAGACAGCGAACTTACTAATTATGCTCTTGCAGGAACCTGTAAACGCGGCAAAACCATTGAAGAAGACGAACAGCTCACAGCAGACTTGCTCAAAGATGAAAAAGAGCTTTCAGAACATAATATGCTTGTGGATTTGGGACGAAACGATTTGGGAAAAGTAAGCGAATTCGGCAGTGTTAAAGTTGTGGAATATATGAAGATATTAAAATTTTCGCATGTTTCGCATATAGCTTCGATAATCAAAGGAAAACTAAAAACTGGTTATGACCAGTTTGACGCCGTATCCGCTGTGCTTCCTGCCGGAACGCTTTCGGGGACGCCTAAAATTAAAGCATGCGAAATAATCAATTCCCTTGAAAAACACAAACGCGGAACTTATGGAGGCGCCGTTGGATATATTGATTTTACCGGAAATATGGATATGTGTATAGCCATAAGAATGGCAAAACTGCAAAATGGAAAAATTTATATACAGGCTGGAGCCGGCATTGTCGCTGAAAGTGATCCTGAAAAAGAGTTTCAGGAATGTTTAAATAAAGCGCAGGCGATGATTGAAGCGCTGCAAACCGCTTCTGGAAATTGATGATACCGCTGAAATAATGGAGGAAAGCATGATTTTAATAATAGATAATTATGACAGTTTCTCTTATAACCTTTACCAGTACGTAGGAATAATAAATGACGATGTTAAAGTGATAAAAAACGATGAGATGACGATTGAAGAAATGGAAAAATTAAATGTTTCACATCTTATTTTTTCGCCCGGGCCGGGACGTCCGTCAGATGCGGGCCGTAGCGAAGAAGCGATACTTTATTTTAAAGACAAAAAACCGATACTCGGCATTTGTCTTGGACATCAGGCGATATGCGAAGTTTTCGGCGCAAAAATTACTTATGCAAAAACTCTTTTTCACGGAAAAACAAGCAATGTACAGATAGCGAACGGCAGTCCGATTTTTAAAGGACTGCCGCCGGTATTAAAAACCGCCAGATACCACTCTTTAATTGCCGACAGAGCAACGCTTTCGGATGAACTGCTTGTTATAGCTGAAGATGAAGAAGGGCAGGTTATGGGCGTAAAGCACTGTGATTATAATTTGTACGGACTTCAGTTTCATCCTGAATCCGTGCTTACGCAGAAAGGAATGACCATAATAGAAAATTTTTTAAATCTTGAAAGGGGAGGCAGCAGTGATACGGGAATCAATATACGAAATAGTTAACAGACAGAATCTTTCAATAGAAAATACTAAAATGGTTATGAATGAAATTATGGACGGCAAAGCCACAGATGCTCAGATTGCTTCTTTTTTAACGTCGATGAGGCTCAAAGGGGAAACTATAGAAGAAATAACTGCATGTGCAATGGTTATGAGAGAAAAATGCCAGAGACTTAACCCGAAAACCGACGTGTTGGATATTGTTGGCACGGGGGGAGACGAACTTGCGACGTTCAATATTTCTACTGTTTCATCTTTTATAATCGCGGCCGCCGGCGTGCCAGTAGCCAAGCATGGCAACAGAAGTGTATCAAGCAAATGCGGAAGTGCGGATTTACTTGAAGCTTTGGGAGCAAACATAATGCTTGCTCCGACGCAATGCGATTTTGTGCTTGAAAAAACTGGAATATGTTTTCTTATGGCACAGACTTTTCATTCCTCGATGAAATATGTGGCAAAAGTGAGAAAAGAACTGGGGATAAGAACCATATTTAATATTTTAGGTCCGCTGGCAAATCCCGCCAAAGCAAAATACGAACTTATAGGTGTGTACGATGAAAATCTTGTTGAACCTATGGCGAGGGTGCTGGCAAATCTCGGTGTCAAAAGAGCTATGGTAGTACATGGCCACGATGGGCTTGATGAAGTTACGCTCTCAGATACCACAACAATATGTGAAGTAAACGATGGAAAATTAAACAGCTTTTTTATAACTCCGGAACAGTTTGGGCTTCAAAGATGTTCTCTTTACGAACTGATAGGTGGAAGTCCGCAGGAAAATAAAGAGATAGCACTGAATATTTTGAAAGGCGAAACAGGTGCAAAAAGAGATATAGTTCTGCTAAATTCTGCAATATGCCTTTATATGTTTTACAATAATGTAACTCTTAAAGAATGTTTAAAAATTGCGCGGGAGATGATTGACAGCGGCAAAGCGTTAAATAAACTTGAAGAGTTTATAAAAGTGTCTAATGAGGCGGCAAAATGATATTGGATAAAATCGTTGCGGCAGCAAAAGTAAGAATTGAAAAGTCAAAAGAAAAAAAATCTCTTGAAGAGGCAAGAAAAGAGGCCATCTCGGTTTCAAAAGATGGGAATTTCTCTTTTGAAAAAGCGCTTAAAAAAGAAGAAATAAGCTTTATATGCGAAATAAAAAAAGCGTCTCCGTCAAAAGGAATTATTTCACATGATTTTAGATATTTGGAAACGGCAAAAGAGTATGAAGCAGCAGGTGCGGATGCAGTTTCTGTTATTACCGAACCTGACTTTTTTATGGGTTGCGATAGGTATCTTACGGAAATTAAAAACACTGTAAGAATACCGGTATTAAAAAAAGATTTCATAATAGACGTTTACCAGATTTTTGAAGCAAAAAATACCGGCGCCGACGCAGTACTTTTGATATGCACAATACTTAGTTTTGAAGATTTAAAAGAGTTCATGGAAACTGCTCATGCTTTGGGATTATCATGTCTTGTTGAAACGCATGATGAAAAAGAAGTTGAAATGGCGCTTAAAGCCGGTGCAAAAATAATAGGCGTTAACAACAGAAATCTTAAAACTTTCGAAGTGGATATAAATAACAGCGCAAAATTGAGAAAACTTGTATCGCAGGACAAAATATTCGTTTCAGAAAGTGGAATAAGAACAAAAGAAGATATAGATGCTCTGCGTTTGCACAAAATTGATGCTGTTTTGATAGGCGAAGAACTTATGAAAAGTACAAACGTAAAGCAAAGGCTTAAAGAATTGAAAAGCATATGGAGGAAAAATGACGAAAATTAAAATATGCGGTTTAAAAAGAGAAGAAGACATAAAATATGCCAATGAAACAAAACCGGATTACATAGGATTTGTTTTTGCCGGAGAAAAAAGGAAAATAACTTTTGAAAACGCAGCAGAACTTAAAACAATGCTTGACAAAAAGATAAAGTCCGTTGGTGTTTTTGTAAATGAAAAAATAGACAATATAATAAATCTTTCTGCTGAAGGAATAATTGATTTAATACAGCTGCACGGCGGTGAAGATGAAGCATATATTTACAGGTTGAAAGAAAAAACTGATAAACCTGTGATAAAAGCGATAAGAGTGAAAGAAAAAATGCATAATTTTAACACGGCGGCAGATTTTGCACTTTTTGATGCCTATACGGAAAATGAATACGGCGGAAGCGGAAAATCTTTTGATACAGAACTGATTAAAGAATACGACCATCCTTTTTTTATAGCTGGCGGAATAAATGTCGGAAACGTTGAAACGGTAATAAAAGAGTTAAATCCGTTCTGCGTTGATTTAAGCAGCGGAGTTGAAAGCGGCGGCGTCAAAGATTTAAATAAAATCAGGGAAATTGTCAAAACCGTAAGGAGCTTGTGATAAAATAACCTGTCGTTGTGAAATCGTTACTGTTTTAATATCTTAACGCGGGAGAAATAAAATGTCTAAATGGAAATTCGGAGTGTATGGTGGATGTTACATACCGGAAACACTTATGAATGCCGTAAAAGAGCTGGATGAAGCTTACAATCATTATAAAAACGATAGAGATTTTAATTCTGAACTAAACGCATTATTAAACGAGTATGCCGGCAGACCGTCAAGATTGTACTATGCAAAAAATATGACGGAAAAACTCGGCGGGGCAAAGATCTATCTTAAAAGGGAAGATTTGAATCACACGGGTTCCCATAAAATAAACAATGTTCTCGGACAGACGCTTCTTGCCAAAAAGATGGGTAAAAAGAGAGTGATTGCCGAAACTGGAGCAGGACAGCATGGCGTGGCAACTGTAACCGCTGCAGCTTTGCTCGGCATGGAATGTGAAATATTTATGGGTGAAGAAGATATTGAAAGACAGTCGTTAAACGTTTTCAGAATGAAACTGCTGGGTGCAAAAGTTAATCCTGTAAAAAGCGGCACAAAAACTTTAAAAGATGCAGTAAGCGAAACCATGAGAGAATGGTCACGCAGAGTTGAAGATACTCTTTATGTTTTAGGTTCAGTTATGGGACCGCACCCGTTTCCAAAAATTGTGAGAGATTTTCAAAGTGTTATAGGCAAAGAGATAAAAGAACAGATTTTGCAAAAAGAAGGAAAATTTCCCGACATTGTAATGGCATGCGTTGGCGGCGGCTCAAATGCTATGGGAACTTTTTATGATTTTTTAAACGATAAAAACGTAAAACTTATAGGCTGTGAAGCCGCGGGGAAAGGAATTGACACCCCAGAAACGGCCGCAACCATAGCAACTGGCCGTCAGGGAATATTTCACGGAATGAAATCTTATTTCTGCCAGACGGAAAGCGGACAGGTTGCCCCAGTTTATTCGATTTCTGCAGGGCTTGACTATCCAGGAATAGGACCCGAACACGCTTATCTTCATGATATAAAAAGGGCGCACTACGTTTGCGTAACAGATGTGCAGGCGGTTGAAGCTTTTGAATTTTTATCACTTACCGAAGGAATAATTCCCGCTGTGGAATCTGCGCACGCGGTTTATCATGCGATGCAGATTGCTCCGAAAATGAAAAAAGATGAAATAATTGTCGTGACTCTTTCGGGAAGGGGAGATAAAGACGTTGCCATGATAGCGAGATATAAAGGAGAAAATATATATGAATAGAGTCGGAAATGAAATTTCAAAAGTGTTTGATAATAAAAAAGCGCTGATAACATATTTAACTGCCGGTGACCCATCTCTTGAAAGCAGCGAAGAATTCATAGTTGTGCTTGCTAAGAACGGAGCCGATTTGATAGAAATAGGTATTCCTTTTTCCGACCCAATAGCTGAAGGTGAAGTTATACAAAACGCTATGAAAAGAGCGTTGTCAAAAAAAATAAATTTGGATGATGTCTTCAATATGGTCGTAAGGATAAGAAAGAGAACCGATATTCCTCTAACTTTTATGACTTATTTAAATCCGTTGCTTACATACGGCTATGATAATTTTTTTAAGAAATGTAAAGAAACAGGAATAAGTGCGATAATAGCTCCCGATATGCCTTTTGAAGAACAAGATGAAGTGAAAGAGTTTGCAGACAAATACGATATAACCATAATAACTCTTATAGCGCCGACTTCAAATGAAAGAATAGAAAATATTGCAAAATCTTCAAAAGGTTTTATATATCTTATTTCTTCATTGGGAGTTACGGGAGTAAGAACAAAGATAGCGACAGATATAGGTTGGCTGGTATCGAAAATAAAAAAAGTTACTGATATTCCGGTCGCCGTAGGTTTCGGTATAGCTTCGGGATGGCAGGCAAAAGAGATTGTAAAATATGCTGATGGAGTGATAATAGGAAGCGCAATTGTAAAAATAATTGCCGAATATAAAGAAAATGCTGCGCCGAAACTTGCCGAATATATATTATCCATAAGAAAAGAAATGGAAATTTGAAATAGATTTGATATAATTAATAAACATATATATTTGATATGAAAATTTTTGCTTCAAGGAGTTTCCGCCATGCCGATAAAAATACCTAAAGATTTGCCGGCACGTAAAATTTTAAACGAAGAAAACATATTTATTATGGATGAAAGCCGTGCAATGACGCAGGATATACGTCCTTTAAAAATAGCGATACTTAACCTGATGCCTAAAAAAATAGAAACGGAAACCCAGCTTTTGCGGCTCATAGGAAACACCCCTTTACAGGTTGACATAGAACTGCTGCAGACGGCAAGCCATCAATCGACAAACACCCCTGCCGAACATCTGCTGAAATTTTACCGCACTTTTGGCGATGTGAAAAACAAGCATTTTGACGGATTGATTATAACGGGCGCTCCTGTCGAAATGCTAGAATTCGAAGAAGTCGACTACTGGCAGGAACTTTGTGAAATTATGGAATGGTCAAAGACGAACGCTTTTTCAACTTTTCATATTTGCTGGGGATCTCAGGCGGCACTGTACTATCATTACGGAATAAAAAAACATACGCTGGATAAAAAAATGTTTGGTATTTTTCTTCATGAGCAGACTGCCAAAGGGCATTATCTTTTAGATGGGTTTGATGACGCTTTTTATGCTCCACATTCGCGTCATACCGGCATAGACGAAAAAGCCGTTGAACAAGATAACAGGCTTTTAGTTCTGAGCCGTTCAAAAGAAGCCGGAATATATATCGCCTGCAGCAGAGATTCAAAGCAATTTTTTATTACTGGACATTCTGAATATGACAGAGATACTCTTGCGAACGAATATTTCAGGGATTTGGAAAAAGGGCTGCAAATAGAAAAACCCATAAACTATTTTCTCGAAAATAATACTAAAAACAAGGCTCTTATAAAATGGAGAGCCCATGCAAACCTTTTATTTTATAATTGGCTTAACTATTTCGTATACCAGCGTACCCCGTATGACTATGTCGAGAAGGACTAACACACCAATAATCAGCACTCTATAAAAGCTCAAACACAACTTTAAGTTTACTTCCGTTTTCAGCTTTTTCTAAGATTTAACTATCTGATTTTTATAAAATTAAACGGAATTATCACTTGATGTCTTGCTCTGTCATATCAAGGCAGCATTGCTGCCGAAATATTAATTATATTCTGTAATTGATTCACTTTATTTATGACACCAGTTTAGTCGTCATTGCGGGGCGGTTTTATCGCCAAAGCAAGAATGCCGGGATTGCTTTGGCGCCGTTGCCACTCATCCTAGTAATGACGGCAATGACTAAACGGCAATTGAGTGTCTCCAAAAATCGCTAATTGTTGTGTCATCAATATTTTAAGTGGGTTGATGGCTGGCAGATGGTACTAATGTTCAAGAATACCTCAAAGGATAATTCCATTCTAAAATAAAAAATTTTGTCCAAAATCTAAAACGTTTTGCTGATATTGTAGTTGTACGCTAAAAATAGGACTGTTTTTGAACATTTTTTGCGGATTTTGCCGCTGTGAAAAATATGTGAAAATTCAATGAAAGTTATTGTGAAAGTTAAATCTTTGTTATATTATATTTACATGGAGAAAATAAGATTTTATTACTATGAAATTTTTAAAGTTAAAGCGGCTTTTGTGCTTGCTTTGTTTCTTGTGTCTGTTATGGTTTTAGATACGGCCAATTTGACGCTTATTATGAAAAACGACGGCGCAAGTCGAGACGGAAGAGCTGTTACTGAAGTTAAAAATGAGTTAGGTCGAATATGCGACGCGGTAAATATGCCGGTTAAAATCGTAAATAAAATGTTTGAAAAAAAAGGTTTTGGCGATAAAATATTTTTTAGCGTTTCGCAGGATTTTATTACGGTAAAAATTCTATATGCTTCAATTTCTGCAGTTGTGTTCACAAAATATTTTGCTGTATTTGTAAGTATAAACAAGAAACAATTTTTAAACCTGCTTCCTTATTCTTTTCAAGGAATTTTTTTAAATATCCAAAATGTATTTTGGCAATTTTCAGACAATGAGTATAGACTGTTATTATTATTTTTAATTATTATGTCGGTTTTACCTAGGGGAGATCCTTTGATAAAAAAAAACAAAATAAAAATATGAGTTTGCAGATGTGTACTTGCGCTTAGCGTAAGTACACATTTTCCGTTTTAAAAACGGGCTGCAAATGGGAGAAAACAATGAAATCCTTTGGCAATGAAGTTAAACGAATGCTTCAAAAATCAAGGTCGGTGACCTTAAGTTTTAAAAAATGGTTTTCGTCATTAAACGCTGTAAAGATAACTGCGTTAATTACGTTAAATTGTTTTCTTCTTACAGGTGTTTACGGGCAGTCGGTAGCCGCAATATCTGAAAATATCCGCGCGGCTGAATCCTTTAATCAAATCTTTGGCGATTTTAACTTATCTTACTCTCAAGGCAAAATAACCTCTGCTTTTTACGGCGCAAGTGATACAGTAGTAATAAGCGTTCAAGATTTGCATGCTCACCCTGAAGTGCAAAAAAATATAAGCAAAATAATAGAGACGTTTGACAAAGAGTTTGGCGTAAAGAACGTTTACCTTGAAGGCGCTTACGGCAATGTTGACACTTCTTGGCTTTTGTCTGTTAAAGATAAAACTCTTAGAGAAAAAGTTTTAGGGGAAATGCTTTTAAGCGGGCGTCTTACTGGAGCGGAATATTATTCGGCTTTGAGCGGCAGAACCGATATTATAAAAGGTTTGGAAAACAGAGAAGAATATTTTGCTAATTTGCAGAGATTTGGGCAAATACTTGAAATGCAGCCCGACACTAAAATGGTTTTAGATGCAATAGATAAAGATATCGCCTCTTTAAAAACGTTATATTATAGTAGAAGTCAAAAGAAACTTGACGAATTGTCAAAACAATATTTGAGCGGAAATATCAGCGCAAAAAAATATTTTACACTTTTGTATAAACATACCGATAAACTCGGCATAGATGTATATAAATATGAAAATATTGATACTTATAAAGAACTTTTACAGCAAGAAAAAGAATTGAACTATAAAAGAGTGACGGACGAGTTAAGCGCTTTTATAGTGAAAATCAAAGAGATTTTACCGTATTCTGCATATAAACTGCTTCTTAGCAAAACAAATAATTTTTCCGATATGGAAGCTCTTTACGTTTCGCTTATAAAAATATCTAAAGAATATAAGTTAAATTTAAATTTAATTTATCCACAGCTTGCAAAATTTTTATCTTATATAGAATTAAGTCAAAAAATTAATCCATTACAGCTTATAAAAGAAGAACAAAAACTTTTAGACGAAATAAACGAGAGATTTTCACAAAATGACAGCCAAAGGGAAATAGTATTTTTAACGGGCTTTATTAAGTATCTTAAAGATTTCCTTTCAAGCAAAATAACCGCAGACGATTATGCCTATTACGAAGCCAATAAAGATGAGTTTGATGCTTTGTGGATTAAATATATAGATAGAAACACAGTGTCTTTGATTGAAGAAAATAAAAATATAGCTGAAAATTTTTACAGGGTGAATTTAGATAGAAATAAATATTTTTTTGACAGTATAGAAGGCATAAAAGAAACTGGAAGATTTGATAATATATCTGTAAATGGAAGCGACGATTCAGAAAAAGTAGTAGACAGCCTACGCAAAGCCAAAAACATATATATTGTAATAACAGGCGGTTTCCATACGGAGTCCGTTTCTAATTATCTTTATAACCACAGCATATCAAATATAGTTATAACGCCTAATATTTCAGGCGGCGTGCAGTTTGCCGAAGATAAATATTATCAAATAGCCAAAGAACAGAGCAAAATTTTATTTCAGGCTTTGGCCACTTTGAATGCTTCCCAGCAGCCGCAAACTGAAAAACTTGGTATTATAGCGGCGTCTTTGATGAATGCGTTAGAGCAAAATAGACAGCAGACTGAACAACAATTACAAGATATAATAAACAGCGATAAACAGTTTGAAAGCATGACTTTTGAGATTGGTCAATCTGAAAATGGAACAATGCTTTTATCTTTTGCTAAAGACGGAAAAAGGACGCGGCTTATATATGATGTAAACAGTAAGGACGCCTCGTTTTCAAGCGTTGAGCAAGATATTTCAGACAGCCGGCAAATATCGGTTTCAACCAGAAATCTTGTAATAGCAGCAACTGTCGGCATTGCCATTATAGCTGTCGCGGTTACAGCGCTTTTTGCTTCCCTATTTGTCGCTCCGCCTATGTTTGAGCCGATTATAAAAATAGCGTCGTTGGTAGTTTCGCCCTTAATAATTACGGCAGTTTATGCGCAATATGAAAAAATAATAATAAATCGATTGTCGGAATCTGGCGTCGCTGACCCCGTCGAAAATGTGATAGAACAGATTAAAGACAAGTTATCTGATAGAACGAAGCAGCGTTTGAACAAATTAGGCTTAAAGATAGAATTAGCCAAATCTGTCGAAAAAGGCAAAGCGCTGGAACTTTCAGGTGATACTATTTACATAAGTCCGCTTATTGCAGGATATCTGATTAAATATCCAATTTTCTGTGAGATTTTTGTCAGGCATGAGGCAAGGCATAAGGAACAAGCAAATAAAAACGGGTTTATACACAAATATTATTTGCTTGAAGAATTTGTAGTTTCTTTGGGAAATTTGCCGAGCATTATAAATATATTTAATGACAGACGGGTTGAGGCCAAAAAAGAGCATCCGGCGGAACTTGAAAAGCAGATAGAAGCAGAGATATATAAATATAAACCCAATGAAGAGACGGCAAAAGCTTTAAGAGAAGCAAAAGACCCTGATGATTTACTTATAACTTCTTACAATAATTATCAACGCAACCGTATTAAAGGTTATTCAGACAGCAGCCTTTTTACCGTAAGACAGCAGGCTTTGCCTAAACTTCTGTTGAAGTTTAATCAAATAATACAGCTTGGCATGGGAAAAGGAAAACAGGGCGGTATTCAACTTGCGGCTTTGCAGTTTTTAGCCGATAGCGACAAAAATCCCGGCTCAAAAAACAGGCTTATAACTACTACAAAAGGCGACGGACTTGCAATAAGAGACGCAGGAGCTTTGGCCGAGCTTATGAAATCTGAAGAAATGAAAACATTTATAGAGAACAATAACATAAATCCTATTGTCGGCATTTTTACGCAAAGAGGAGAATATTTTACTATAGATGGAACAAAAGATAAAAGCGGAGAGTATGTAAAAACTATATATAGCTCTTTCAGAGAATTTCAAGAAGCGACAAATGGGACAGTTATGTTCGGCACGCCTCAAGGGTTAAATTCTTTGGCTATAAGTCACCAGATAAATAACCGTTCGGTGAATTGGCATATAATAATGGACGAGGTAGACTCCGCTTTAATTCAAGGAGGTATGACTCCATTAATTATTTCAGGTAAAAACAGAAGGCAAAATGCGCAGTTAAATATTGATATAGCACTCGCCGCTGATAAGCTGGCAAAAGAAATGATTGATGCAGCAGGAACACAAAAAGGCACAATCAAGTATGAAGTTGACGGCGACAGCGTCCGTTTATTGCCTAGTTTTTCCGAGCAGGATTACGCCGCTTACAATGAAGCAAAAGAAGCTCTGAAAGCCAGAGGGGTAATTGTTATAGCAGGCTCGGTTCCTCAAGGAGTGCGTTCGCGTATAAGTGAAGAGATGTTTAATTTTAGATTTAGGCAAGCCGTTCAATCGGCTTTAAGAGCGAACTTAAAAGCTAAGGCCGGAGAAAGCGGGCGATATGTTGTGGTTAACGGCGAACTCATGTTAGCCGATAAAGATACCGGCGAGGCCTTGCCAGGACAGCAGGAATCTTTTGAATCTTTAGCCGTAGCGATAGCCAATGGTATGGAACCTGAAGCTCAGACATTAGTTGAAGACCAAATTTCGCTTTTTTATACTTTGAAATATTTGACAGGCAATAACTTTGAAAGATTTACGGGAACTTCGGGAACGGCAATAAATAAAAGCGATTACATAAGCCAGACTACAGGCAAAGACGTTTTAGATATGGATACCGATACTATACAAGGAGCTAATGCAGGTTCTGTTCTATTGAAAGACCATTCCGCAGTGGCTTCGGCTATTGCAAAAATATCCTCTGCTTTGCATCGCAAGATAGTTATCGGAACTAAGCAAGGCTCTTCACACCCCGTCGCTATGCTTATAAGAACTGAAAATAAGAAAAGAGCTGAGGAAGATGCGCAAGCTATAGCAAAGTCCGACAGCAGTCGTAAAATATTTACCGCGCAAGATTTGGAAAGAGCTAGGCAAGCCTTGAATTCTGGGGATATCCATTATGCTTCCTCCAATGCTATTATAATTGTTGACGCTGATACAAAAGCTCAGCTGGGTGACGATTTGGAAAAAGTTATTCAGTCCTATATTCTTGCAGGAGCGGTAATAATACATACCAATGTTTTTGCCACAGGTTACAGTTTTAAAGGGGTAATATTTGGAATAAGCGATGGAATAACTTCTCAAATAACCAGAGAGCAAAATAACGGCAGACCTGCCAGAGGCGAATTTGAAGTAGGCTGGCATTTAGATCTTTATTCATACCAAGAATTTGAGGAGTTAAATTACGATAGAACAAATTTTATAACAGATATGCTTGCAGGAGCCGTAACGGAAGATTTTGATTATCAAATACCTGAAGTTTTAGATGAGATTACTTCTGAGCGTGTTAAAAATGCACTTGGCGGTTTAAGCAGCGATTTGCCTAAACAGGGTTTAGCCGCGCGCATAATAGCGCCGTTTATTATTAGCAAATCTAATTTAGAACATAACCCTGCGCTTAAAAAAGATATAGCAAGACTAAGAGAAATAGAATCTATCAAGGAAGCCGAAGCCAATTCTTCTGCAATAAAAATGGCAAACGATGACAGAATGTCTTATGCCAGAGAAGGGGTTGACAATCGTATAGAAATGCGAAATAGAGAAAGTTCAAGCATAGATGACTTTTTTATGCTTGAATACGCAACGACAGACCGCGTAAAAATAGCGCAGCTGCTTAAAGTAGAAGCAAAAGAAGCGAAGGAAAAAATAGAAGAGGTTTTTAACAATTGGAAAGACGAATGGCAAATAGAGAGTTTTGGCAAAATACTTAGCAAAAGAGATTATATAAATCTTGCAAGAGCAAACGCTGAGAAAGGAGAAGAGATACTTTCAGATGACGCAGCTCTTAAGTCTGGACGCTCTATGGTAGATGAAAAAAGACTTGCCGAAATAAAAGCGTTGGAAGCCGTTAAGATAGAGATTATAAACGAAAGTTCCGAATACGAACACAATGAAGGAATAATCAATTCAAATAAATGGCTTCAGTGGCTTATGCAAAGAGCAGGCATAAATACCGGCGAAATAATGGCAAGACGCTTTTATTCCGCTGAAAAGAAAAAAATAGATTCTGTAGTAAAAAAGACAGATGCAGGATACAACTTTAAACCTGTTACTGTTAAATGGTATAGCAAGATATTCAAGCTCTCTGCTTGGACAATTTTCGGACATGGCGCTTTGGGAATATTTTTACGCGTTGCAGTGGTAATTGCACCGATTTTGCCGCTTTTAGGTTTGGGGTCTATTATAGCTATTATAGCGGGAGTAGCGGCAACGTCTTCCGCACTTGTGCTGGCGCCTTTGGCTATATTCGCCGGAGCGCTATTGCTTTTATATTTTGCAAAGGTAAAATTTATAGATAAATTAAATTCATATCAATCCAAACAGGGCTACGATACGGCAGTTGTGAAATATATGTTCAAAAAAGACGGCGCCAACGCCGTAAGAGCCACAAAAGGAACGTTTAACAAAATAGCGTCAAGCCTAATAAGTACGGCTCTTATGACGTCTGTTGGACTGCTTGTTGTTGGATTATTTTCAGCTGTAGGAGGAACATTGATAGCGGTCGGAACAGTTTTTGCCTTGGGCGGGTTAGCTGTTGCCGGATTAGCTTTGTTTGTAAATAGAAAAGATTTAAAAAATATTTTCAAAGAAAATACGATAAACGAAAAGGTAAAATATTCAGGTGTGATGACAGGTGCAGCAGCCGCTTTTGCGGCGGCAGGAGTAATAAAACTTGCAAGCGCGTTGTCTTTGGCATTTTGGCCGGCTGCGATAATAGCCGTCATTGCAGCGGGGTTATTTGCTGTGTTTACCTATATTCAATACAGTGGAAAAAGTCATGTTACTAGCGCAAAATCTACAATTTTAGGTGGAATTTTAGGTGCCGCAGGCATTACAGGCGTTGTGTTAGCATTGTGGAAAGTTGCAGGAGTTCTTAGTTTAGTCAATCCCATTTTAGGAGGCATAGTATCGGCGGTTTTAGTTATAGGAATGGCAGGGTTATATGCATGGTCTAAAACAAGAGCATTGGTTGACCCTCAAGCAAAGACATCTGGCACAATATCTACGGTTTTATCTAAATTAATTTCAAATCCACTGATACTTATGCCTGTAATATCTTTTATAGCCGTAGCTATAACTGTAGTTCCGATGCTTGGTTTTGGCGGGCTTGGATTTCTGCCGATATTGCTAGGAGTAAGTCTCCCTGTATCTGCTCCCGTTTTTATCGGTGCGCTGGTGACCGCGCCTTTGATAATATTTAGAAAGCAGATAAAAACGTTCATGGCGCGCAATTATAGGATGAAAGTTTTATTAATAGAAGAAAAAATAGCGGATTTTAAGAAAAGCGTTATGCCTCAAATAGAAATTATCAATAATTATGAAAAAGAAATAAAAGATAAATATGAGCAAGAGACGGCAATATTAGCTTCTATGAGGGCGCAGGGCGAAGACGAAAGTACAATAGTCGCGCTTGAAAAAGAGATAAATGACAAATACGAAAGCGGTATTAAAGTGCTTGCAGAAAAGCAGAAAAGCGATTTGAGGCAGTCGTTTAACGCGATTATTGACGAATTAAAGAGATTTGAAGCGCCTGAAGCTACGATAGCCGAATTTACAGAATTGCTTGACGGCAACGCTATATTTGAAACAAATTTAGAACAAATAGGCGCATTAGATAAAACTCTGCTTTATCCTGGAGTTTCTTCGCTGGTTTCTTTACCGTCTTTTTTGGCGAAGCTTAGAGCGTCTGCGAAAATATTTTTTTCAAGGCGGTCAATTTCGTCTATACAAGACAGACAAAATCTCGTAAATCATATTGATGGTATCGGCAAAGAGATAGCGGAATATAAAGCCGGCCCGTCCGAACAAGCGCGCAATGCTTTAGAACAAAAAATATCCGCGCTTGCCGATATGTCAGCAAGAGAAAAACTGTTGTTTGTTTTACAAAACGAAGTGGAAAGCTATGAAAATCAAAGAGAAAATATAATCTCTTCATTGACGACGGGATATAGGCTTTCAGAAGAAAGAAAAGCATTTTTACAATATTTTGCCGTGCTTTATGGCGAAGTGGAAAGTTTCCGTCGTTTATATTTGAATTCTAAAAGTCAGGGGAAACTATCCGAAGTGGAAGCAATTTATGTCGCTTATATTAAAAACAGAATTGACGCTATCTCCGACAAAGGGGTAAGAGACGCGCTTGAAAGTATAGCATGGGCAGGCAATATAGTAGAAAAAAGCGCGATATTGCAAAATGTGAAAACGTATAACATAAAAACTGCCGCGGCGCGTTTGCATATTTTAACGACAGAAGAAATGAAAGCCGTAAGAGATTCTATAAAAGAAAGCGAAAGCGGCGCTATTAAACAGGACATAAAAGATAAATACAATATAAAAGAAGGTGATAAATTAATATCTGAACAAACTTTGATTCAGGTGGGACAAATGCGGGGAAGAGACAAAGAACGCGAAGCTGTCGCTAATATAGCATACGACGACGCTATAGACTCGGCATTCAAAAAAATCGCTTTGGGTTTGAAAAAATTTCTCGCGCCGGTTTTATCGTCAAAACGCATTTTTAAATATGTTACTTTTGGTTTTACCGCAGTTTCGGCTGTGGCTATGACGGCTTGCAGATCAGGAGACGTGGAAAAAAACATGCAAATACAAGAGACGGCTAAAGCACAAAAGGAAGAGTTGATAAATACTTTAATTGCCAACGGAATGGACGCTCAAGAAGCGAGAAGAGCTGTGGAAAATGGAGAGATACAATCATTAGAACAGTATCTTGAGCAAATTCAGGCAAATGATCCAAATGCCGTAATTACGGTTCCAAATAGATTTAAGGAAGAACTGCAATCGCGAGAAGAAGTCTTGCAGACGGGAGATGTTTCTGGTTTGCAACAACAAGCACCGCCACAAATTGCCGCTGCTGAAGAACCCGCCGCCGTGCTGGTTCAAGAAACTGAATCCGAGGAGCGCCAACCTCTTATAAGCGATGCGATTAAAGAAGATGAAGTTCCCGTAATAACCCAAGGTCAACGTGATGCCGCTCAAGCGGCGCAAGCTCGAACGCAGCAAGTACAGGAAGAGAGAAGAAATCAAACACCAGCTTCAGCCGAAGAGGGAAAAGTAAAAACCGCAACACAAGAAATAACAAGTGCAAAACCTGTTCCTATAAATCCATTTTACGCCATTGATGATAGTTATAGAGGGTTTTTGGGCAGTCAGGGCGTCGCTGCTTTAAGCAATTTGTTAAATTATATGGGACAGGGAAACGCAGACCTTCAAAAATTTTTGACGGGTCATCCTGAGGCTGCCGGAGCGGCGGCTTTTGTAGAGGCATACGTTAATCAAGCGGGCAGCGAAGGCATGAGAAACGCTTTTGATAAAATTCAAAAATTTAACGATGCTTTTTATAAATGGCGTCAGGCGGCGGCTTTGACCGACCAATTTTACAATCAGGCTCCTCTTAATCTTTCAAATATGGATTTTAGCGCTATGGATGCGACTGAAATTGTGCCTCTAGTGTCAATAATGACTCTTCTTAACACCGCTATGACTTACGTGGACCAATCTAACGGCAATAATGCAAGACTTGAGTTTAGCAATATGCGTCAGATTATAACGGACAAGGCTTACGGCAATATGAAAGTGGACGACCCTCGCAATCAGAAATTTTTATATTTTGACGGCGCAGACTTAGGAAAAGCTGACCAGCCCACATTGAGAAGTTATCTTGCGCAAAACAACAATAACGCACAGCTGGCTTTTGACCGTATAATGTTTGGTTTTCTTTTTATAAAGTTACAAGGACTTCCGGCAAACTATGTGATGAACGAAGCTCTGCGCAACGCTATGATTTCTGATTTCACTATGGATGAGGCAGTTGCCATAACCGACGAATATGGAACGATTACAGAGTGGGATTTAAGCAAATGGGAAAACAAAATTATTGACAAATACGGCAAATACGTATTTTTAGATGCTTTGTCTCAGTCGGAAAAAAATCACACAACGTCTCAAGATTGGATTAATTTGGGAAGAGTTATAACTGAAATTCCAGCAGCTTATTCAAATGTAACTTCAAACACAGAACTTATTCTTAATGCAAACGCCAGCGGAGATTTTAGGGGAAACGCAAGAGCGAACGCAAATGTTGACGTTCCTGTTTTTTCTCCTTTGTTTGCTCAAGGTGGAATAGGCAGAACGTTCCACAGTTCGTTAAAAAAGATTTTCGCTTCAGGTTTTTCAGATGCTGAAATTAACTCTTTAAAAAGCGGTTTTGAACAATATGAATTGTCTATGAACAACAGAATAGCTAAAGGCGGAAGCGTAGTTTCTTTGGAAAAAAGCGAGGCTGAGTCAAAAGGTCTTATGAATTTATACGGCGTTGAAAATGAAAATTACATTATGAGAAACGTAGAACACTCAATGATAGGAGCGGCGTTTGACGCTTATGTTATGCAAGAATACGGTGTAGCATCTTTGTCGGATGATTTAAAAAATGAATTAATAAAGATGTATATAAATGAGCTAAAATATGGGAAAAAGATAGAATTTGAAACTTGGATAAAACTTGTTGCCGATATAGAAGTTACACTGGACATTTTAGGTCAAAAAATAGAGGTTAAAGGCAAAAAACAGGGGTATTCTTATTTTCAAGAAGTAAGGGCTTTACGCGGCAAATTGACAGAACCGGCTATAAGAGTCGGATTATGGTTTAGTACTTCTAAACAAAGCGCCAAAATATTGAGAGATGCCGACAATTTCCTTTCCAATGAAGGCAAAAAAGAGCTTAAAGAATTAAACACTTTGATAAATGAGCTCCCCAATAAGTTGGACTTTCTCATATCTCAAAAAGACGCCGATTTGCTTCCAATTTTAAGAGCAAATAATTATGACGTAAAAAATTCTTTTTATGCTATATTTGTAGACAACTTTTTTATTGAACCCGCAATTGCTGCAGACGGAAGAGTAGTGGGTTGGAGCTGGGGAAACCGCAAAAACGGCACATATCTTAAATGGGGAAAAAAGCCCGCAAAAGGCGTAGAATATTTTAATAGATGGCAGCAGCTAAAATCTCGAGATGGCGCACGGCTTTTAACTTTTGACGCTTTGTTGTCTGCTATAAAAACTTCAACGGAATTTAAAGATAAACAGGTTGAAATGTCAAATAAGGATGATTTTGATATGAGACTTGCTTTTATGTCTTCTCAAGAGACTGATTTTAACGCAAGGCTCGCTGTTATTATCAGCGCTTATAGAAAGGTAAATCTCAAAGAGAATTTAAGCACAGCGATTGCCGCTAAAGACTATAATAAAATTCAAGAGCTTTTATTGCAAGCCCAGATTATAGACGCGGGTCATGGGATAAACGAAAACATTGAGTTAATAGTTCAGGTTAGAAACGATTATATTCACCCCGATACTCCTATGACTAAAGACGCTCTTATAGAATGTGTAATGGATCTGATGAAAACCAATTTACACGATGGTTATCAAAGACCTTCTTCCGGTCTTGCAAGCGCTATTTTTTCCGATTATGAAAAGACAGGTTCGGTCAGAGAAACACTTGAGAAATTTAAAAACGATATTGTTTTTGAAGCGTGGAACGAATACATAAAGGGACGTAAACCAAGCAAGTTAGATGTTATTGCTCCTATAGCAGCTTTGTTTTTGCCTAGATTGTCAGAGTATTTGAACGAACAGATTCCTGGGGTCTCTACTATTGAAAATTTATCAATTTCTGCAGGCATAAGACTTATGCCTGGGCCAAAAGCTACACCTACCGCTTTATTTAGAACTATGGTAGAGCAGAATTGGACAGATGCTGACCTTGCCGAGCTGGGAAATATGTTAGCTTCATGGCAAAATACGCAAAACAAAGACAGCGTGTTTTCTTATTATAATGACAGTTATTTCAAGAATCACTCAGGTAATAAACCGTCTGATATACAAGCTTGGATAAACAAACGAGGTGCAAACTTCATAAAACAGTATATAAGAGACCAAATCCCCGCAGAATACGGAATGTCCCAGCTAGACGATGATTTGGAGGGATTTATATTAAAAAATTATCAATTTGACGCAAACGTTGATCTAGACAGTCAAGCTCAGAATTTTTGGAAACAGCATGAAGGCGATATTTTGCTTAATATTTTGAGCCGAATAATAGAAAATAAAAACGATTACGACCAAGCGACTATAACTTCCGAAAATTTAGGAAAAAAGTATTCTGATAAGAGTCAAAAAAGAATAATAGACATAAGAAATCTGCTTGAGAGAGTTGAAACTATTAGAAAAGAAAATCCTTCTTCTTTTAAATATTATAAAGATAGCAATAAGATTAACGAGATTATAAAAAAAGCCCAAAAAGCTCTTGATGGTTATTCTTCTAACATAACCAAAATAATGACTTTAAATGGCAAAAAAACAAAAGAGTTAATAGACGCTTTAAAGAGAGAAGGAAAAACTATAAACGCTCAGGAAGCCAATCGTATTTTAGCGAAAGAGAGATATAATGTCGCAAACGCCGTAAAAGTCGCTATGGGCAGGGAATCTTCTGAAAACTCTCAGTTTAACGCTGAAGAAATAATGACTTTCTCGCGTGTTTTTATGGCTTCGCAAATATCGGAAGAGTACCAGATGTCAGATAAGCTTCGCAATGAAATGCTTAAACATTTGGCGGAAAATATCAATAAACCAGAAAATGCAGGCAAAAGTAATTGGCAGCTTGCGATGATGCTTGTCGGAGAATTTTCAAGGGATATTTCCGTTGAGGTTATGCAGCAGTATAAAGAGGGAAAAATTGTCACGTTTAAAGACGTATTCTTTCCTGCGCTTATGGCTGTTGGCAGTTTGATTCCTTTTGGCATAGGCTCTTATGTTCGTCTTGCAGCACAAAGCGCGGAGCTTTTCTTTCCCGGCATTTCTGGACAAAATCTTATAAATAAAATTAATCAGTCAGGTTATCTTATAAATGACGTCGTAAAAAGAGATATGCTAAGGCTTAATTCTTCAGGGCAATCGCAGAGACTGCGCGTTTATTCGGAAAGACAAGAAAAAAACGTTAAAGATTGGTTTAATAAAAATGAAAGAAAAAACATAAGGTCGTCATTGCAAAGCTGGATTGAAAGCGAGTTAGGAATTTCAGGCATTATTGAAATAAAGCTACCTGATAAATTGCTTGACGGATATGTTTATAACGCCAATATAGATGCCGCACAAGTCTTTAATGAATATTTAAATTCGCTTAGAAACGACATATATTTGCATGCTCTAAATGAAATTGTCAAAGAAGCTCGTACGTCGCAAAATCCAGCAATTTTTAATGCTATGATGCGAGCGAAAAAATATTTTGACGGCGTTTATCCTCAAGGTGATTATCCGCAAGCCGTCAAAGACTCTCTGCAAAAAGTCTACGAGAGAAACGATATTGTCAATAACAAACTTGAGCTGCTAAAAAGGGAACTTCTCAGATACGGCATAACAAAAGACGACCAAACTTTGATGCAGGAACTGGCAAAATATTATTACGATATAGAAGATACTGTAGAGGCTATAAAAACTTCTTCTGCCGATTCTTCGTTGCCGTCAACGACTGCGGTACCAACAGTTGCCCAGATTATCGACACACAATTACCTCAGAAGGTAACGACTCAGCCGCTGCAATCGTCAGAAACGCCTCAGGAAGCAGCTACACAACAACGATATTCTGAGTTACTTATCCAATACGGCATAGAACCTGTAGAGACAGCTGAGGTAGCAGCACCTCAGCCGCTGCAATCGTCACTAACACCTCAGGAAAGCGCCCCACTGTCAGTGAGTAGTGAGGCGGAACGCCAAATTGCTGGTTTAGAAGGTCAAATTGCTCAGTTATCTAGCGAATTACAAAAAGCACAAAAGGAACTTAATAATTTGCTGCAAAGCGCGTCAAAGCAGACAGCAGCATCTCAGCCGCAGTTGCAGCCGTCAGTAACTCCTGAGCAAAGAGTTCCGTCAACTAAGGAAGAAACAGGGATGCCTGCTGATTCTTCGTCGTCGCAAAGCGGTCAACGATATTCTGAGTTACTTATCCAATACGGCATAGAACCTGTAAAGCCAGCTGAGGTAGCAGCACCTCAGCCGCTGCAATCGTCAAAAACACCTCAGACGCCGTTGTATGACAATCAAAGAATGGATGCTTTTTTACAAGAAATGAACGCTTATAGCAATTATTTCAGTTCTCTACTTATCACAAATCAAATATCAAAATATTTTTCATCTTTAGGAAATGACCAAGATGCGCGCGAATTGTCGTATTTGCTTATTATGAGCCAGATTCTTGCAGGACAAAACCCTGATATAGAGCAGGCTTTGACGCCAGAACTTAAAAATACTTCTGTAGCGTATTTGCCGTCTTCTGCTGCAAACCAAGTAATGGCTGCATATAGAGTTTTTCTCCAAGTGGAAACTCAAGAAAATAAACTTTCAGATTTAAATTCTAAATTCCAAACATTAAGAGACTATTTAAATTTTTATCACGCTTGTTTAAACGCGGATATTTCTAACGCTATAAATTCGACTGCAACTGTTAGAGAGATTCATCTTTTAAAAGAAGCTGCAAAAGAAGTCGTAAGGATACAAAGGCAGGTTTTATTAATTCAGGCGGAAATTTCAATGCTTCAGTCGCAAGGCAGAGCGGATTATACGCGGCTTGGTAGGCTTCTTTCTCAACTAAACAACATAGCCGTTAAACAGTCCGAAGCCCAAGCTGGCGCGAAAGCAAAAGAATTATTGTCTGAAATTTCAGTTTCTGACATAACTGACACAGATCGTAGCGATGCAGTCTCTTCTCTCAATAATTTTCTTATTTCAAAGGGTTTAGCGTATGATAACACCAGCAGATATTCGTCTTTTTCAGATTCCGCTTTGAGACTTAAAATAGTAAGAGATTATGTAATTGCTAAAAAAATAAAAACATCAAAAGGCGAATTTTTTGATAAAGCGGTTTGGGCGCAGGAAGCCTCTAATAAATTTATGCGGCAAATACTGCCTGATATATTGAAACAGGAAAACACGCACTTACTATATTCTACCAGAGGTAATGTCATAGATTTTGATGGAATGCAGATGAGAGCGGCGTATTTAAGACGTTTGGCTGCGGCAGATGACACTCAAATGACACAGGCGGAAATAGACATTTTAAAAGCTGTTGATTCACGTCTTAGAACTTATATTGAAGCGCGCGCTTCAGAAATGCCCGTTATAGTAAACGTCTTAGAACAATACAATGCTGAAATTAAACAGATGCCAGCGGGATTTACGCATTTATCGCGCGAACTTCAGATGCTTATAATGAAAGATTATTATGCATTTTTTCTAGATCAATGGCTTGCTAATGGCATGAATAAAAGCTCTGTAAATCAAAATCGCATTACAACTTTGCTATACAATAAATATAAAACTGATATCATTTTTGATTTGCTTGCTTTTGAAACTCAAAAAGGTTCTGCAGCCGATAATTATTTAATTGCAAACCTAATAAAAGTTTTAGACCAAAACGCTGGACGTCGCGTAAATTCCGGTCTTGCCGCGCAGACGGGCAATAAATACGGATTTGTCCATTATACGGATTCAAATATGGAAACCGCAGTGCGTTTTGTAGATGCAATTTATAACAACAAAGCGTTTTCCGACGAAGAAAAAAACAATATTTTGCAAATAGCTCTTGCAGGAATAAGCTCGGAGGCTGAGAAAGTTGATTTTGTGTTTAGACTTTTTGACGAAGCTATCGGCTCAAATTTGTCCAGCAAAGACCGCGTAAAATTAAGGAATTATATTAGAATCATCGTGCATGCTCAGGTCAACTATGATTTTGTCGCCACAGGACGCGATGGAATAGATAGAAATCTTGGTACGATTTCTTTAAGCGGATTTACCGATTTTGTGAACTGGAGTTTAAATTTGACGGCTAGAGCAGACCTCAAGGAAATTTGGGAACATTTAAACGCAAAAGCTCAAAACGCAAGAAATGAAGAAGCTATAGACCATGGCGTAAATCAAGCTATAAGCGATGCAGTTTTTGAAGCTATTAAACAGACACTTGGCATATATTTGCCCAAAAGTTTTGAATTGTCTGACATATCTAAGGACTTGGCAAATACTATAATAGCCGCCATTCGCAGCGCTTTTGGAGCGGACGTAGATAAAGAAATAGAAGATAAAGTTCAAGCGATACTAAACAATAAAGATTTAACCGATAAACAAAAACAAGCGCAAATTCAAGCACAAATAAGCGCCGTTTTAACGGCAAAAGGGTTGGTTTCGGTAAATGGAGGAGAAAATCCACTTGTAAAATTTGCCATACAAATAGTAAACAATTGGCAAAGCGATATTTTATTTAGCGCGCTCAATACTTATGCGAAAGATGCGTATATATCGCTTGACGATTTCAAAGCAATTGCAGGAAAAATATATTCAGGTCTAAAAATAGTTTGGGAGAATTCAGGCGACCAAATGCAACAATCCATAGTAAACAATTTTGAAAAATCTTTGGACAATATCAGAACTATGAGAAAAGGTGTTATATCGGACACGGATTGGTTTAACAAGTATGAAACTTATTTCAGAACTCAATTTGCCCATTCGGACATTCCCGATACAGTTCCTGCCTATGACGAGCCTGAAGTTGTTCCTTCCGAAGATCAACAAACGGAACAAATAGATAATCAAGATCCGAACGCCCAAGTAAACGACGCCGACCTTGTAACGTTACATGACCTTATTTTAAATAATCCGTATTATCTTGCAAGATTTAACGAATGGTATTTAGGAAATCAGCAAAATCTTGCGGATTTAACGACAACGGAGCAATACAATGCTATTAGAAAAATGCTTTCTGTTGATATGCATAGAAATGGCAATATGAAGAATTTAAGCGCAAGCAGCGCACAAAAAGTTTTTGAAAGACAAGTTCAACTGTATGAAACTATAAAAAATGGTTATAGAGCTTTGTTTGCCACAAAGTACGGGCGTGATATAACCGACGCTAGTTGGGGATATGAAACTATGCGTGTTTTAAGCGCTCTTTTGTTTGACGAAAATGGCAATTTGAGAAGCAACAACTCGGCGATAAAATTACTTCAACGCGTAATTGAACTTGATAAGGTGTGGGATTTTTTAAACAATAAAGGCGGACAGCAAAGAAGAGATTTGGTAAATGATTGGTTTTACAAAACAGAAGGTTCTTGGATGGGAAAACCTTTAGAAGTGATTGTGGATGATGCAGGAAAATACGAGTGGCTAGAGGGTCTTATGTCTTTGGATATAGACGGCAACTTAACTGTTGATAAAGACATAAGTCCGCAGACTTTTATAAATATTTTTAAAAGGCAGGAGTCTTTATATTACGCTATAAAAAACAATGCGAAGTTATCCAATATGTTTAAGATGTTGACGGGATATGATATAACTTCCAGAGATTCCATAAAAGGAATTAATCTGTTGTTATTTGAAAGTAGCGGAAAAATGAAATCCCAAAATCAGATATTGGACGAATTACAGCATTTGGCAAATTCTTATTCCACATTGCACCAGTCTTGCGCAAGCATAAGCAATAATTGGTCAGTAACGCTGGCCAGAGACGGAACAATTCCTTATTTTGACGTGCAAATAACAGTAAATGGGCAGACGTATTCTACAAAAGTATATCCGTTTAACGCCGCAGGAAGAGACAGCCGTGTAGTCGAAAATACGATATTTATTTTAAAGACTTTTGAAGGTCTGGTTAAAGCCGGTTTTACAGTAAATATTGTTAATCCTAATAATGATCCCTCGCAACAATATTTTAAAATAAGTAAAGCTGGAATTAATACTTCAAACGGCCAGGCTATTTCTATGGATGCGTACCCTTTTGTCTTAGGAGGCGGACGGAATATAGATATAGTCGCAATTATGAATAAACTGTTTAATTCTATGCAGGGACTTATCAGCAAAGGGTATTCTATAGATAGAGTTATTATGGAAAACAGCATAACCAGATATGAAGTATCCACAATCGACGGAGTCAGAGGAACGCTTTTTCCTTATAAAGATGGAGTATTGGGCGTTGCCGGCGTTAAATCGCTGCAGGAGCTTCTAACGTCATTAGATTATATGAAGAATTTAAACGATTTGAGAAACGAAATAGAAAAAAGAGGACTGAGAAATTTTTATGAATTAATGTTCGGGCATAACTTACGTGGAACAGGACAAGGAGATATAGATGCGCTGGAAAAATTAATATATAAAGCGGATGGTTCCAGTTATACGCCCAGACAGGTTGCAGACAATATGGAACAAGTAAAAAAGTTGTATGGAAATATAAATGCTATAGGTAGAGCTAATCCAAGGGCCGCGCAATCTATTTTAGGCGCAAACAAACTTATAGCAGGAATTGAATACTCGCAGTGGCCTCGTTCAAGAGGGGATAATTCCGCAGCATATACGGCTCTTTCAAACGCTTTATTTCTTGCAAGCGGAGCTCAATCCGATATTTTGTTTATAACCGATATAATGAAATCTGCAGACGGGCGTTTGTCTTTTGGCGGCAGCGATTCTTCGCGTGGATTTTATCTTTTGATTTACGGCAGACCCGAATATAAGTTTTATATGTATAATAAAGTTGGAGGAGCTGCGATTAGCAGCAGTTGGGATATTCAAGGAGTCATTCAAAATGTTCTTGCTCTTGCGGCAAAAAAAGAGATGATAAAACAAATTTATACTAAAATGGGCTATGGCAGCGAATTTGTAAACGCTTTGACTTTCGGAAGAAACTTCCAAATAGAAATACAACTGCAAGATAGTTTGCTTGGCAACAGCTTATATTTGGTTTTACCAAACGGCGCTACTGTGTTTCCTTTTGACTCTGGCAGCATTATTAGCAATAGAGAATTAGGGAATGCAATATATGCTTCTTGGCTTAGGGACGAAGTTGAGACAGGCAGGCTTTTAGGCAGACAATATGGAAGTATGGACGTCGCTTTATCGGTAGACGAAGCTACTAAAGGTTCAATGGTATTTTATTATAATTCAAAAGGCGAATTTATAGGAGCAAAACCGGGTTTTGACCTGCATCCTATAGCTGTAAGCGTTGTAAAAAAACTAGGCGACGTTATGAGCAGAGAAGAGGCGCGTTTTGCAATACTTAACGCAGGTAAACTTGAAAAATTAAAATCCGATTATGTTGCTTTCCGCAGGCAAAACGGAGAGCGCAATTTTGAACTGATTGATTATTTTGATGGTAACAATTTATATTGGAGCATATTAAATTCAGTTACTGGAAGGCAATATAAAGTCAATCCTGTAAAATCAAACAAGGAAATAATGACTTTAGACGAGCTTAAACGTTCGGTAGACGACGCTCCTGCCGTGCAGAATATAATTGAATCCGCAAGAGAAAAATACGACGACGTAAAAATGGTTATTAACGGTTCGGGCAATGCAGAACTTGAAATTACTCAGGCAAACCCCGATGGCGGCATTTCTACGCAGACAAGGCTTCCTCTTTATCTTCAAAATTCAAACGGCGGAGTTTCTCTTTTGGGACTTTCTGAACAAGCCGCTCAAACTCTTACTACAAATCCCAATGAAGAAGCAGTAAAAAAAATTGAAGACATTTTTGATTCTTCAAAAAACGTAGAAAACCTTTACAATTACGCAGCCGCTCTTGGTTATAAGATAACGAGAAACCCCAGCGGAACTTGGACGTTTTCTCATATCAAATATCCTGACGTAAGACCTATTACAACAAATCCTGTGAAAAAAGATGGAGTAAATACCATAGGCATAGACACTCTTGAATCTCTTCTCAAAGCCGAGTCCTATAGGCAAAAAGCCATACAAAACGGATATACTATCATTTCTACAGACGCCGATGGCGTATCTCTTGTTGATGAAAACAGTCTTGCAATATGGGATATAACCACACCCAAGGAGTTTGGATCTTTGTCTTTCATAATCTATCCATTTTCCAAAGATGGCTCTTTTGCCCTTGAGGCAGACAGTTTAGAGATAGAGGCAAAATTTACAAGAATAAGAAACGCCGCCGAAAAGGAAGGCTATAAGATTGACGTTTCTAATATTAGTAAGGAAAAAGGCGGATATTGGTTAGTTTCAAAAGATGGAATAGAGGCAAAAGTGTATCCTTTTTACAAGTTTAACAGGCAATTGATGCAAATTGAAGGCGTGAAAGATATTGAAAATGCTATTTCAGCTGAACGGTTAAGACGACAGGCTGAAAATAACGGGTATGTTATCAGGCCAATTGATGATTCAAACATGGATGAATTAAGCAGAGAAATAGGAAGAGATTTAAGAGACGAGTTAAGTAATTGGGTTGTTTCAAAAAGAGTCGGCTCGCAAACTATAACTTTTGTATTGTCTTTGATTCTTATGGGAAAAGAAGGAAAGAAAGCGATGACGTTAGAAGAGTTAGACCGCGCTGTTGAAATAGAAGCTCTTAGTCAGCAAGCAGCGGCGGCAGGATACGGAATTACTGAACATGTTGACTCAGACTTTAATAAATACTGGGAAGTCATAGGATTCTATAATGGAAATCTAACTACGATTGAAAATTTCTATCCCGTAGAAAACAATGAAACAAAAAAAGTAAGAACTTTTTCAGATTTAGAGGAATCCATAAGAGTGCAGGGATTGTTTGAAGAAATAATGAGAAATAAAGATACTTTTCAAGCATTTGACAAGACTGAAAGCAACTTTGACATACAACAAGATACCGATGAAAATGGCAATGGAATTTGGCGGGTTCGTTATGGAAACTATAATTTTATTTTATATCCGTTTAGAGCAAAAGATAAAAACGGAAGGGTAATAGACCCTGGAATAAGAACTAGAAGACAATTCCAACTTTATATGGAGCATTCGATAAATGTTGAAATTGCAAAACAAAATGGAGCAAATGGAGCTTTTCAACAAATAATACCCAGTCGTAATTTTACAACTTTACAACAAAAATTGCGTATCAATTTAGCAAATGCGTTTCCGTCTGAAGGAACAACTCAAACTCAGCGGTCGCAGCAGGACGAAACAAGCTCGCAAGAACTTATCACTTCTTTAGGCATAGGCTATAACAAGGCGGATTTGCCAAAAATTTGGGACGCCATAAAGGCTGAACAAGAAATAAGCTATGTTTACAATGCGGATGACATGATAGTTGAAAAAATTGTTCGCAACATTGACGGTATAAGAATAAACGACAAAGGCGAGCTTATAATAGTTTATAATGAAGAACATTTAGAACCCATAAATTCCGATGCCACGTCTTTAAAAGAACAGGAAGGTAAAAATGAGTATAACAGCCTATATGTTCAATCTTATGTAGAACATAACGGAAATATGCTCAGACAGAATATTCCTGCGTCCGAACTCAAAGGCTACGGCGTTTTTGCGCAATCTTTGTATTTTGTAGATGAAAATATAAGGACGATTAATGGAAGGACGATTTATTTGGATTCCTATTATTCCACAGATAAAATTGACCTCAACCCAGATGTAACTTTCGTAGTAGGAATGGTCGGTTCTAAAAAAACTATGGATTATCAATTTAAAAATTCAGATGGAAAAATTTCACATCTTCATCATGTATATGGACAATATTATCAAAATAAAGCAGAGGAAAGGATAAATAAAATAAATGAGTTTACGAAAGAAAGTCCCGGAGACAGGACGTTTACAATTTCTCCTCAAAGAGTTTTCTTAGGCGGAAGAATAAGGGTTAATGATAAAGAGGGTAAAGAAGTTGAATTTTCTACAACTTCAGACGATCCCGAGCATCTAGAATTGATTGAGCGCGAAAGGTTAATTTTTTTAAGAGGTGAACACGAAAGATTATTTTTTGACAATCAGCTCACTTCTTTGAGTCATTTAGGCGGCATAGTAAGCATAATAAACAGTAGAGATAATACGGGATATTCTTTTAAAGGAAGACGCACGTCTGATTTTGACCAATACGGCGCGCCGATATATGAAATAAATGTCGCCGCAGGGTCTAGTGCGGATACTCTTAGGGGCGATTTTGTTCAAAAATATAGACTTTATGAATTTTCGCAGGCTGCGCTTTCTGGAATTATGCCTAAAGAACTATATGAAGATAAAAACGGTTCGTTAAACAATGGAAAAATAGCTTTGGCGTTTGAAAGAATGAGAAAAGAACAAGGCACTAATTTCCAATACAAACCACAAGATTTAAAATGGGCTAAAACCGACGTTTTAGGTTTGCACGGCGAAATTTTATATTCTACATGGCAGGCTTACTCTCCAAACAGCAGCACGGCGATTGCAACTGTTGACAGCAGAGGATTCATAGATTTTAACGTGCAATATTCTAAAAATATCGAAGGTGAAGACAGACGTATAACCGCCGGTTTAAGATTTAACTTAGGTGAGGAGAATCTTTCTGACCAAAAACCTAAAGTCGTTTCAGTAATTGTAGGAAGTAAAGCTTTGGTATTAAATTATCATGGAAATATTGCCTACATTGAAGAGCGTGCGCCGGAAGGGTACTTGTTGTTGAGAGTTCATCTTTCAATAACGGACAACTATTTCCAAGATCAGTCATGGCAGGTGTTTTTAGATTCAATGATAGAGCGCGATAATTTTGACAAAGAAGTCAATGAAAATAATTTTATACAGAAGGTTACAGAACTCACTACTCCTAACGATAGAGCAATTTTTGAACCTTCCAATATGGAAAAGTTTTTTTATGATGACGTAATGGACGATCGGGGCAATAAGATATTAAACAGAGCTGAACTCGCGCATAGAGGCATACCGTCTAAAACCATTACTTATGATTTTAGCAGGGGAAAAGAAGGAGCGCATGAAACGCTTAGAAGTTTTTCTCAAGTCGCGCGAGGACAAAGACATAGTCCGTTGGCACAATTTACGGCTCTTGACAGCTATAGCGAAGAAAATGATTCTATTAAATTGTTTGAAGAATACAAAGTGAGCGGAAGCGACTTGACAAGAATAGATTGGCAAGCGGAACATATTTATTTTAATAATGAGCGCGAAGTAAGGAGGGAAGGCGATTCAAAACCGATAAAAATGAGGCTTTACGAAAGTATCGCGGATTTTGAGGGCAACAGAATCGTTGAAATAGAATATCTCCGAAACGAACAAGGCGAAAAAGTTTATACAGGAGGCGTCTTTGTTGGAAAATATGACGAATACGGAATAGCTCAAGCATCTGTGTCCTTTTTGATAAGAGACGGCAAATTAACTCCTATAAGAATGTCGGAATATGAAGATACCATTAGAGCCGAGATAAATCCCTATGACAATATAAGAGGAAATTTTGTGCTTTACGGATATATTTCAAGGAGCATAGAAGGCGAAAATTTTGTGGTTGATTTTGACAGTTCGGATATTCTTAAAGCAAGTTCGGCGTTCTTTCAGACGCAGGAGTCTGGTAGTTCCCCCGCACAAGCAGGAACGATTACGGCTGAATTTAAAAATTATATCAGAGGGCATACCTCTTCCACAACCAAAATATATAATTCAGGTGAAGGCGAGATAGTAATGACTTTATCGGGTATGCCTGTTGATAAAAATAATAGACCGGATTCTTCAAAATCATTTTTTATACAATTCAATTATTATGGCGAAGTAAACAAAAAAGATGATTATTCGCTTGTTGACAGAGCTTTGATACCTAAAACTCCCATAGCGTCTTATACATTTCCATACGATCCTGAAAAAGGGTTGAATGTCAGAGAATATTTGGATGGTAAAGAATTTAGGGATTCCGATGCTCTGTTTGTCTCAAACAGTGCAGTTCCTTTCCATACAGGCAACGGCAAAGGCGGAGTAATGTATAAAACAGATGCTGATGTAACCCGCGGACACCGCACTTTTGATAAAAGACTTGCAGATGCGATAGAAGAAAAAAGAGGCTTGCAGTATATAGCTTATGCCGGCGATGGGAGCCTTATGTTTGAAGTTTATGATTATGTGGTCGTAAAATCTGCGACAGGCGCTTTAGGCACTGTACTTTCAGCGGATTATTACGAAGTCGCTTATTATGACAATTCAAGCAAATCTAATTATTCTTTTTTAATAGAAAAAAGTAAATTTAACGCTATACGAGATGAAAACAGCGAAGTTGGCTCGCTAGACATGGATGACCTTGTAAAAGAAATAGAAGCAAACGTTGAATTTTTAAGGAACGTTTCCGCTCAAGTTGAAGTAAGCGGGCAAGATATCAATTCGTATTTGCAGGAGCATTGGGAAGAATTTAAAGATTACAAGGGTTATCCTATAAGACTGACAAAACTCTTTAACCGGACGCAGATGAGGCAGAGTTTTGGACAAACATTCGGCGTTGAATTATATTACTGGGAATTTGACCCTATTAACGCAAACAGCGATGGGTCGCCAAATATAGGCAATACGTCAAGAATGTATCTGCACAAATATGTTTACAACAATGCAGGCGAATATATAACTAAAGAGAGAGCGGACGTTTTTGGAGATTGGCGTTTGGAAGTGTCGGAATTTTTTACAAGCAAAGGGATGAAGTTTACAGCTGTGACTGTTTTTCTAACTGCCATTTCTCTTTTTGTCCAGTCGCGCATTAATAGACTTTTTGAAAATAAAGATAAAAAGAATAAGAAAAAAGCCGAGCTTGCAGGTGCGGGCGTTCCTTTGTTATTTGCTGAAAACGGTTTTGACACACAAGACATAATTCGCAGAAGATATTTTATTCCTGCTTTGATTGCGGCTTTGGTAGGTGCAGTGCTTGCTTTCCCTGCAATTGCTGTTGCAGGATTAGCAGGAATTACACTTTCAGCTCCGCTTGTTTCAGCCACAGCAGCAGGCATTATCACTCTATTTGGGGGGTATAATGCTTTTTTTAGGTATAAACTTCTTTCTCAACTAGACAAGAATGCTTTGCAAAAAGCGGCCGAGCTTAAAGCAGCAATAATTACAAAACAGGGGGAAGAGCAGCTGCCCAAAACGGTTGTCGAGGTTAAAGATAAAAGCGCTTATTTAACTGAAATAGAAAATAAAATCACAGATATTATTATGCAGAAGGATGGGGATGAGGATCTACTTAGGAATATAAACGCCGCTGAAAAAGAACTGTCAAATTTATATATTGATTCTCAAAATAATAACAGCCTTCTTAGCGAAGCTGATAAACAAGAAATAGAAGAATCTATACTTGAAGCTGAAAAACAGCTTATTAGAAAGAGAATGGATATTAAATATAAAATTGGCGTTTCCGAGAACAAAGAACATGAACTAATAAACGCGCTTGACCAAAACGACACAAATATTTTGGCTTATTTAAGAAACGACTTAAAACTTGACATAAAAGGTAATAGTTTTTTTACCGAATATAGAAGATATGTAGAGACGGTGTTAGAAGATAAGAACGCAGACGTTAAAAATTTCAATATAGACGACCTTGCTATGTTCTATTATATATTTCGCATAATGAGAAACGCAAGAGTGCATACGCCTGCTGTGCGAAACGCTTTGTTATACGTAGTAAGAACTTTGCAGGGAGAGGAGCAAATGAAAGCAGGACAAATGCTTTCGGATAATGCTAATGCGGTAATGGACTATCTTACAAAAGGGGTGTCAGCGGAGAAAGTAAAAGACAGAGAGCAGGCTATACAAAAGGAAATTTTTAAAAAATATGGAGTTGCAGATATTGAAGCCTTGGGGTCTTTAAAGGATGTATCCGATAGAAAAGAGTATAAAAAAGATTTAAAAACAGCAAAACAGCTGGAAAAAAATATTCAAAATCATCAAGGCTTGAAAAATATGGCTTCGGGTAAGGACGGGCGTCCTTTGCTTCCGATAATGATAGATAATTTATATAACACTACGAAGTGGGTTAATGGAGTTATAAAAAACATCAGAAAAAATATAAAAAATGATGAGGCTAATCTTTCTGGCCTTTCAGAAGAATTTATTCCGTATCAGCCCTATATTAGTGTCACTCCTAAAGATACAAGAAAACAAGGGGGATTTCTAAAGTTTATTGATATTTTTGATATAACAAAATTTTTTAGTAATAGAATGCAGCTGCTTGTAAATACAAAAGCTGCGGCAAGTTACAACATTGCGGCTATAATGGTACCTTTTGGCATTGCAATAGGAATTTCGCTGTCTGCGCCGTTGATAGGCATCTTAGTTGGTGTGGCGGGGATAGGCATTGCGGCTTTATTTTACACTGTAATAGCGCCCTGGATAAATGACGTGCTGCAGTCCAATGCCGATGTTATGTATTTTGGCAAACCAGTAAAGTTTAAAGGTTCTTTTATAGATGAGCAGACTATAAAGCAAAAATGGGAACTTAGAAAGAGATGGTTTTCTGTATTTGTCGTAAATACTGCTACTATGACTTTGTTAATGGGCATAGTCATTATGGCGATAAAATGGATATTGGCAAATGGAGGGCTTGCGATTATTTTGCCGGCTTCACTTTTATCTTCAGGTATTTTATTTATTGTTTTTGGCGTTGCAACACTTTCATTTGTTCCTCATTTTACGCAATGGTTTAAAGAACACAAATCAGAGAATGCAATTACTAAAGGATTTTTCACAGCTATGGGAGCAACGGTCTTTATAATGGGCTTATTTGCAGGATTTTATGCTTTAACTGCAACATTTCCTGTTTTGGGAACAGCTGCAATAATAATAATATTTTCTCCTATTTTCTTTATGCTGCCAAAATTAAGCACGTTTTCAATTTGGAAAATATTTGAGGCTTTTGAAGGAAGAAAAGAATTTAAAAGACAGAAAATTTCAGACACCAAAAAAACATGGTTGGATTTTAGAGATTCTTTTGGAAGTTCAGCCCCGTCTGTGGATGACTATTTTGAAAAGAATAAATTGTATCAGAGATACAAAGCGACAATGGTTCCACAAGTCTGGTTAAAGAGAGATGAAACAGAAGCTGGAAAAGAGAAACTGACAAGACAATATTTTATTAATGATTGGAACGCTATAATTAAAGATATGTATTATACGTCAAGTATGATAAGCAAGGAAGAGTTTGAAAGATATAAGTTTGAACTTAACGACGCAGGTGAGATAACAAAATTTCCGGATATGTCATCTGCTCCGCAAGACCTTGAAGCGGAGGAAAGATTTTTTGAAATATTAAAAAACTGGAGAGCTGATAATAGAGTGCAGGAAGATTTTGACGCTTTACCTCCAATGGCTGTAAGAATACCTGCTTATAATGAAGCGGTTTTTCAAAAACTTGACACAGAAGATGCGCCTTCGGAAAAATTGAACAGCGATGAAGTTTCTCCAAACGGAGACAGACTCTTTACAACTATAGCGAGAAACTATAAAGACCAGTTTATGCCTATGTATCACAGGCTTACTGACGATATAGAAGAAGGTTTTTACTACGATATGAACGGAAAAAAACAAAATTACAGTGCAGATGATATTGTGGTGGCAAGAGCTTTAAAATCTATGATTGACAAGAAAGGAGAAATTATACCGGGTAAGCTTTTAAGAGGGACGGATGGTTCTTTTTTACCGGAGTGTAGAGTTAAAACGGAAATAGAGGCATGGGCAAACAAAAGACTTCAGCCTTTAAGCAAAACATTGCTTGAATATTCGGTTTTGCTTGATTCTTATTTTGAATCCGCAAGAAGAACGCATCCGGAATGGACTGAACAAGAGGTAAAAGAAGCGGTAAAATCAAAATTTAAAATTGTAGTGGGATATCAGGATTTTTGGAATTTGTATAAGAAGAATGCTAATGACGTCAGAGTTCAGGGCGTTATTAAAGTACTTGAATTATTCAAAGAACGAGGTAATGGATATGAAGAGTTTGTAACGATACCTGTTATGAGGGTGATGGATGAATATACGGGAGAAGAGTATAAGAAACTGAAAAAAAAGCAAGAATTAGAAGCTGCTTCCGCTTTTGAAAATGAAGTCATAGAAGAAATTGAAAGACAAGCGGGCGGCGCAGAGAAAGTAGAAGATGATAAAAAATATCCAGTCCCTGCTGTTACTCAGCTTATACTTGAGCAGTCCGATATTGATGAGTATAAACGTTTAAAAGAGTTGATGAAAGAAAATAAACTTAAAGATTTTGAACATTTGAGATTATTAAATATAACGAATTTATTAAACGCTGAGAAAGCAAAATGGGCTGGATGGGCTAAAAATCTTGCAAATATACAGAATTCTGAACTTAGTGAAGATAAAACGAAAGCGGAAGAAATAAGGGATACTCTTACCAGATGGGATAATATGACTGAAGATGAAAGGGATAAGTTTATTTTTGGACAGGCAGGGGGCAGCTTAACAATTTTTAGTTTTAAAGAGGACAAATCAAATATAACAGACATTAAAGGCGTTTTTGTTGGAACGTTTGGAAAAGTGGAGCATTTGTCATTGCTTGATACTTTTATCCCAGCAGGCTGGCTTATGCTTACTGCGGATATGAATATGGGTGCATATAAAGAAGATATGATGAGAATAACAAAATTGTTGTCAATATTTAAAAAAGACCCGAGGGCATTTGTAGTATCTTTTGGGGAGTTTATATCTTCAAGGCGTTTTGGAACTACAGTAGCGGCGGCGGCAGCCCATGCGGATAGAACGTTCAACTATGTTACGCAGCTTACAATGATTATGAGATTTTACTACGGACATCCTGCTATAGTGGATGGAGTAAGAATAGCGACTATTGCAGACCAAGCGCTTATGGTGTCTGAAGATATGATGGGAGCAATACTGCAGTTTGTAAAGCAAGGAGCGCTTTTACAAGACCAAGATATGGCGGCACTCAAACAATTTTTGGGAGAGGAAGCTACAAAAGGAAAAAGCGAAGAACGGATAAAAGAAGATTTAAAAGAAGCGCTTATAAGTTTGCTAAATGATTATATACCTAATAACAGAGAGAGTAATGGATATAATATTGTAAAAGATGAAAAAGGAAAAACCCAAGGTGAGCTTATTTATGAGAAAATACTTAAGAATCCCGATTCAAAAGAATTAGGAAAAATTATAGAAGCATTTGGCAGGGCGGGAGCGATGTCTTATTACGATTCTACAATGAAAGTCAATAAAGGAAGAGAAGTAGCTTTTGCAAATGCAATGGCTATGTTTGAAAAATTTTCATCTGGATCGGCGCAGGCGCTTACCAGCTATGAGCAGAGCCTGTATAATGAAAACCATTCGTTTTCACAGCAGCTTACGCATTTCTTTGCAGGTCCTGGATTTTATGAAAAAGACAGGGCTTCAATAAGATTTGTAAAATACGTGGTATATTATATAGTTTTTGTTGGTGTAAGTATCTTTTCCGCAGCACCAGGACTTAATTTTTTACTTGGGATTTTTGGAAGTTTTTTACTTGGGATTTTTGGAATAGGTATGTCACAAACAGGCGGTCTTACGGGGCTTGTAAAAGTTCAACATACAAAAGGTGAAAACTTTTTTACATGGGCCAGTGATTTATTAATGCATGCGCCTTACCATATGGCTAATATGTATATTCATGCGTCTGGTTTTAATAAAGGTCTCTCTTTTGCACAATATATAGCCACAGGAAGAACTGCAAGATTAATATTCAACCATATCTTCGGAGATAAAACTTTTGAGGGAGCAGGGAATTCGCTATATCAGAATTTTGCAGAAAGTCATATAGACACAAATATAAGAACGGCAATTATTGCATTGGTAGGGATTTATTTAATAAGAAGTGCGACGCTTTTATTGTCAGGAATTTATTTGCTTATTCCGTTTGCAGTGATAGGAGCGGTTTTATTTTACAATCAAGGCGGTTCAGTTACGAATGCAGATTATAGAGAAGTTTTTAAAAATTATAAACAGGATATGGCAAGGTGGGCGGGGTTGCTCTCAAGAAAAGGAGAAAGTCTGCCGAATTCAAAAAGTGAGATAAAAACTGTAAATCCTATAATGGCTTTTGTTGCGGGGTTGTTTATATATTCTTACGCACTAATATATAATATAGCTGCATTTTTATTTTCAAAAAAATCAAACATAACTCAAAAAATTGTAACGGGCGTTTTAGGAGCGGGAATTTTAGTGGCGGGAATAGTTTTAGGAGTTCCTGCTTTTGCGACTTTATCAATTCCGGCTTTAATTGTTGGCGTTGGAGCGGCGTTAGTGCTTGGCATCTGGAAAATAATTTCAGATAATAGCGCGTCGACGCCTGCTTCAAAATCAAGCGTTTTCCGCAAAGCTGTAGGATTATTGACGGGCATTGCCATTATAAGCTCTTTGGCTTTGTGGGTTGTGGGAGCGCCTGTGGCAATACTTCTTGTGGGTGTAGGTGCTTTGGCTTTATTCTATGGGACAAGAGGCGGGATGAACTATCCGTATGCCGATACTGAAAAAAAATTAAGAGATAATAAATTACCTGTAAACGATATTACAAGGACAATTCCCACAGTGGACATAGATTATTATGCGGAAATATTTAAAAATGTCGAGTTTACAGACGTAGATGATGAAACAAAAAGTTTGTTTATGAAAATAGATTTAAACAAACTCGCTTCAACCGTAAAAGAAAATAGAGACGAAGATGATAAAATCACCGCTGGAGCGCTTCAAGAAAAACTCAAGGACGATTTGGAAAAAATTAGAAAGGATTTTACTGATGGACAAGCCGAATACAAAACTAATTCCAAAAAGGCTTTGACAGTTTTTGGAATAATGGCTGTTCCGTTTGCTGTAGGCATAGCGGCTTTTATTACGTCGATTCCCGCCGCAGCGGTTCTCATAGGTTTTACTATTCCTGTTATAGTCGTAGCCGTCTTCTTTGCTCTTGCAATAGGGGGTGTGGTTTTGTATTTGACAAGAAAGCCAAAAGCTGTCGATGATTCCGCAAAACCTGCGGCTGCAGCAAAACCTAAAGCTGAACAGCCAAAGGCGTTTTTTGGAATAACACCATTTTTTCTTACAGCCATAGCAATAGCAGCTCTTAAAGGTTTTAATATTCCTATTATAGTCATATTCGGAGGATTTGGATTTGAACTTGCAATTGCGGCTGTGGTTTTGTATTTGACAAGAAAGCCAAAAGCTCCTTCTGAAGATACATCTTCTATAATCACGGTTAATTTTGCGGAGATTTCTCTTCATAACGCGCAGGAAATATCTGATAAATATCCTTCCATAAAGACAACGGTTGATGGAGATAGAGGGTATATTGAATTTAAAATTCCCGCAAACATATATGAAGACGTTCAGCGGGATATAGAAGCGAAAAAAGCACTTATCCTTGAACCTGTGCAGGAAATTGTCGATAAAGATTTAATAGCTCCTGAGGCGGCTGCGGAAAAACTTGAAGCTGAACAGCCAAAGGCTGATGATTCCACAAAACTGACCGATACCGATTCTACAGACAAAAGTACTTTAGTTGCAAGTCCGCAAGTAGTGCAGCAGGATGTCGCAGGCCAAACGGCTGTTGAACAAGCCACAACACAGGAAGAGCATCAGGCTCAAGTTCAAAAAGAGTCTGTCGAAAAGCGCTCATTGTTAAATGACAATAAATTGAGAGTAAATCATAAAACTCTTAAATTGTCTGAAAATGAAATAAATACTGTAATACGCAGATTGAAAAATTTCGGTATTGACCCTGAAAATTTAGAGTTTATCATACCTTCGTCAGTGGTAGTAGCGATAAGCAAAAATCAAAATTGGCTTGAGGAAAGGGAAGATATTTTGAAAGCGCAAGGAGCTGAAGCGACTATAGAAAACATGATAAACGATCCCATAATAATTTTGGTAAAGAAAACTTTAAAGGAACGTATAAAAGACAGCATTAATCCGTCTGCCGCAAGGTTGCAGAAATGGGTTAAAAACAATATCTTTAGAGAACGACAGAATAAATCTATAGACGCAAGTTTGCAGTTGTTTGTGGGTGATAATGCTTCAAATGAAGCTAATGCTGCGGCTTCGGCAGGTTTGGTAAGCGCTGCGCTTGTGCAAGATAAAACAAAACCTGACGGTTCCAAACGTTTAACTCCAAACACTGTAACGCCTTATATTTATAACGGTAGAAAATACAATGTTAAAGTTGAGCATTATGCATTTCAAGATGGAACTGTAGCGCATATAACTGCGGTTGTAAAATTGAATTCATCTTTAATAAAGGCTATAGAAACTAATAAAGGAAATCGCGACGAAATTGAACGGGAAATATATGAGAAATCAATACGTTCTTTTGCTGCAGATATAGAGAGCGATAAAGAGCAAATGCAGTATAGTTTAGGCATAAGCGGTGTAGGTATGATAGTTTACAGTGGAGATATTGAAAGACGTATAGGCGAAGAAGCGTCTGTAGAAGGTGAACTTGAGCAAAGCGGAGCGCTATTCCTTGAGCTTAGCGGTGAAGATAAGGAACAATATTTTGGCATAGACGGTTTAAGCCTTGCAAATATCGGAGAGTTAAATGCCAAAATGGCTGCCGTAAAAGAATTGAGAGCCGCTTGGCAAAAGCCGCCTCGTGAAGTTTGGCTTACAATAAACATAGATTCTGCAAATATTTTGTCAAATATTTCCAATGCGCAAAGGTATATGAGCTATGAAAAGAGTAAAAATGTCTCTATTGCAAGGGTAAGCTCTGCAAACCTAAAAAATATTATAGAGAATTTATGGAATGAAAGAGTAAAAGGCGAGAAAGTTGACTATACTAAGGAAATCAAGAGAGTAATAAACTTGCTTAATACAGGAAGGGAAATACGCAAAATTGCCGACTTAAACGCGGCAGATTTTCTAAATGCTGACGGGTCCGTAAACCACAGTTTTATCCAGCATGTTTTTGAAGCGGGTTTTGATGGAATATACGCCAATTTGAGCGGTTTGTCGCAAGAAGAGGCAAAAAAAGTTTTAGAGGCTATAAAAGAAATATCTGTAAAATACACTGTTGGCGCGCAAAATTACGTAACACTTGACAAGAATATAAAAGGTTCTATTGTAGAAGGATTTACCCGTTTAGCTGTTGAAATAGAAGGAATTTCAAGCGGAGATGAGCTTACCTTAGATAAATCCGATAAGACTAAAATGAAAGCACAAGAAAGATACAAAACTTCTTATGAACAAGCATTAAATTCGGATTATGCGCTTAATATAGACGCCAATAAAATACAGGGGTTAAAAGAATTTATGAGGTATGGCGGAGTAGTTGATTTTGATTCTATGAAAAGAGCTCTTAACAATGCAGGAATAGGAGTTGACAGTGTTGTTTATCAGTATGTAGAGCGAGCGTCTAAAACAGATACCGAAGAAAGTTATGCTTTGGCAAAAGCCTATTTGAGAGCGGCTATAGAAAATTACCTTGAAAGTCAGTATTTGAGTGCTACAGACAGAACAATCAGAAGCAAATATATTGGCTCTGTAGCCAAAAAAGACAGAGATGCGATAAGAAGTTTAATGCTGTATATGGCTTTAAACGGGGAAGATTTGTCTAATAAGAAAATAAAGAGCTTGCTTGAAGAGCAAAAAAGAATGCTCTTAGATGAGAATAAGACGCTATTTGAACTTAAAGCTGACAATAATCCATTTATAAATGAAATTTTAGCAGACCCATTTGCAGATGACAGCAAAGAAAAAGTGCAGGAAAAAATAGCTAGAGCAAAACAAGCTCTTACTGTGCTAAGTGAATCAATAGCCATTTCTGGCATAGATAAAGCTATGGAAACTTTCAAAGGTGGAACTTTTGCTTCAACGCAGACTATAAGACAAATTCTCTCTGCTGCATAAAAAGTTCTTTTTTACGTCCAAAAGTTTTGCTGTTTATGCTTTCTTAATATCACGTCCTAAAATTATTCCATTGTGGACAACGTCATGGCGGGCTTGCCGCATTATTGCTCCTATTGTTGTTGGCTAATAAATGGGACGAAGTCCATATCGGGTTTAGTTGGGGGATTTAAATGAACCTCCGCACAGTTTGCTGTGCGGAGGTTCATTATTATCAATAATTGCTGTAAAGCTTTCTATTTTAAAAAAACTTTTAGCTCTTAACTTTTACCGACGTTTTATTCATATTTTTACCCAACTTTTTCAGTGGATTGATTGTTCAGAAAGCCAAAGCCTTATTTTTTGCTATAAATGAGTTAAAAAAGATTTACAAGGAAAGCGATTACAAAGATAAGACTTTAATCATAAAAGAGATATACAGAATTTCAACAATGAAAGGCAATAAGGCAATACCAAGCTGCCACCGTTTGGCACATTAACACTGATAAAATGCAAAATTGAGGCTGAAAATCTTACTACAGCCGATTTGGTACTAAAAAACTGCCTGATAATTCAAGCAGTTTTAAAAGTTATAGTGAAAAACTATGGGGTGGACGACGAGACTTGAACTCGCAGCCTTCGGCTCCACAAACCGACGCTCTAACCAGTTGAGCTACGCCCACCATTTAAGAAAGAAATTAACGACTTGAAAAAAGAATTAAATATCTAAAGCTAAAAACGTCTCCGGCGTGAGTTGAACACGCAACCTACTGCTTAGAAGGCAGTTGCTCTATCCAATTGAGCTACGGAGACACAAAGCCAATAGATAAGGTTTGAAATTATATCAAAATTAGCTCAATACAGTCAATATAAATGTTAATTTGCCAGTTCAACATGCTAATGTAACATCTGAAACGAAGCAGAAGAAAGAGGTCAAACCAGTAGTTGGTGTTAGTTTTTAAAAGAGAAAAGGAGTTCTTATCGTTGTTTCTTTTTTCTTTGAGGACAAGTCGGCTAGATTGTGAATAAGGAGGATAAGTCCAGGTGAATTGTTCTATAAAAAATAGTAATATAGTTAAGTGTATAAGATGTGTTGGAAGAACGAAGGGGAATAGGACAAAAAGCCTGAGGACTGCCTCGTTTTTCACTCAGCTTGGCATATCTATCTCTTGCGGAACAATTTTTAAGGCCGCAATTTATTCCAAAGAAGGAAACTATAAAATAATCCCGTCTAGTTTTTTAACTTGCATAAGATTAAAGCCTGAACTTAATATATCAGCCAGCTATGTAGCCGCTTATTTAAGACATAAAGAAAATAGTATAATATCAAAAGGAAAAACGATAAATAAATCAAGCGAAAAAAAGTCCAAAATACAATTAAAACTTTCAGATATTTACAATATAGAAAGCCCAATTGCTTCAATCAAAATTCAAAAAGAAATTGACAAGTTATCTTCAGAAGCAACGTCATTGCTAAAACAAAGTATTGAGAAGACAAAAAGAATAGAAAATATTATTAAGAAAAATAGTTGAGAGGCTATCATTATCGTGGATAAAATCAAAGAATTTATTAACGACAATATATGGCGGGATAGATAAAAAAGCTTGGATTAAAAATGGTATTTTTGTCGATATAAATACATTAGGAAGCTTCTACGGATTAGAAGAAGATTTGGAGAAAAACAAATGATAAAATCACCCCTAAATTACACGGGAAATAAGTCAAGGTTTTTAGTCCAACTCCTTCCGCGTTTTCCACAAAAGGTAAATAGATTTGTAGATATGTGCTGCGGTGGCGCAAGTGTAGGCTTAAATGTAAATGCCAAATATGTCATTTGCTTTGATAATAATAAAAAGGTTATAGATTTATTGCAAACTCTTAGCTTCCTATCAGAAAAAACTATTGTTGATAAAGTAGAAGAATTTATAAATGAATTTAATTTATCAGATAATTATAATAAAGGTTATGCTATATATAGAAAATACATACGGGATAATAACGGATTAAAGCAATATAATGCCGAAGGATATGCAAAATTACGCAGTTTTTATAATGATAAAGGACTTAACACCAAAAGGGACAATGATGTTTGTCTATTTACTCTTTTAGTTTTTTGTTTCAATAATGACCTTCGTTTTAATTCTGCTGGAAAATTCAATATGCCTGTTGGGAAAACAGATTTTAACGAGAGTATTCGCAAGAAGTTAAACTCTTTTAAGCACGGGACAAGCGAGAAATCAATAAATTTTATTCAAGGCGATTTCAAAATCCTTAAAGAATTTGGCTTACGCCGAGACATTTTTGTTTATATAGCCCCGCCTTATCTAATAACAAATGCAGTTTATAATGAAAGTGGCTCAAAATGGGACAAAATTAAGGAAGTGGAGTTATTATCAGTTTTATCATATTTAGACGATAAGGGAATAAGGTTTGCGCTTTCAAATGTGTTAAGAAAAGGCGAGAAAGAAAATACTATTTTATCTTCGTGGGTTAAGAAAAATAAATTCAATACTCATTACATAAATTACCATTACCGCTCTTCAAGTTATAATAAAAAGGACAGGGCAACGCCAGAAGAGGAAGTATTAATTACAAATTATAATGTCTTAACTATCTTAGCACCGCAGGAGGTCTTTAATTCTACTGTTGTATTAGCAACTTGAATCCGCCTTGTATATTTTTATATTAATTTGTATAATATCTTAAATTAAGGCGGCTAAATGCCGTCTTTTATTTTTGATATAGGACGCATTTTAAAAATGTCAAATAAAGCAGAAGAAATAGAAAAACTTTTAATTTCCGTAGCTGATTCAGAAAATATTGAAATTGTCGATTTGCAATATGTTAAAGAAAACGGCAGTTGGGTGATTCGCGTTTTTATTGACAAAGAAGCTGGTGTGAGTATAGATGATTGTGAGAAAATGAGTTATCTTTTTGGAGCAACTTTAGATGCGGGCGATGTTCTTAACGATTCTTACGTTTTGGAAGTTTCTTCTCCAGGCATAAACAGAATATTAAAAAAAGAAAAAGATTTTGAAAAGTTTACCGGAGAAAAAATAAGAATACGGACTTTTACACCGATTAACAATCAAAAAAATTTTCTCGGAAAATTAATTTCATTCAAAGACAGAAAACTAAAAATTAACGATGTCACAAATGGCGAGGTCGAAATAATATTTTCAGATGTAGAAAAAGCAAATTTGGAAACAGATATTTAAACGGAGGATGAAATGGCAGAAAAGGGCGAACTTTTGATGGCTCTTGAGCAGATTGAGAAGGATAAGAAAATAAGAAAGGAAGACATTTTAAGCGTTATAGAGAATGCTTTGATATCCGCTTATAAAAAGCATGTCGGCAGAAATGTTAATGTGGTTGCAAAAGTCGACCCTGATACAGGAGAGATGGCGGCTTTCGTATTGAAAACCGTCGTAAAAGACGTTGAAAATCCGTTGCTTGAAGTCGGTGTTCAGGAAGCAAAGAAGTTGGGACAGCCGTATGAAATAGGTTCTGAAGTGAAAATTTCTTTGGACACGCAGGACTTTTCGCGTATAGCTGCACAGACGGCAAAGCAGGTTATAGTGCAGAAAATAAGAGAATCTGAACGCGATTCTTTATATGACGAGATGAAAGAAAAAGTAGGACAGATTATAAATGGTGTAATTTATCGTATTGCAAATAAAAATATTATAGTAGACTTGGGCAAAACTGAAGCCATACTTCCTGTAAGCGAACAGGTTTTCAGGGAAAAGTTTTCAGTAGGGCAGCATATAAGAGCTGTTATCATCAAAGTCGAAAAAAATGTAAAAGGTCCGGGAACAGTTTTGTCGCGCGCCAGTACAGAACTTGTAAAGAGACTTTTTGAGCTCGAAGTCCCCGAAATTTATGAAAAAATTGTGGACATAGTAAACATCGTCAGAGAACCTGGTATGAGATCTAAAGTTGCCGTAATATCGCATAATCCAAAAGTTGATCCCGTAGGCGCCTGCGTCGGAATTAAAGGCGCCAGAGTTAAGCCCATTATTGATGATCTCAAAGGTGAAAGGATAGATTTGATACCGTATTCCGAGGATATGTCTAAATATATAGCAGCATCTCTTGCTCCTGCGAAGGTTGTCTCTGTGGTTTTAATTTCACAAGATGATAAAAAAGCCGAAGTTCTTGTGTCGGATGATATGTTGTCTCTTGCGATAGGTAAAAATGGACACAACGTAAGGCTTGCTGCCAAGCTTACAGGATGGCATATTGATGTTAAATCAGAAAGTCAGAAAAAACAGGAAAGCGAAGAAAAGGCCGAGCAGCAGACGGAAGCGCTTGAAAAGCTAGAAGGAATTAGTGACAAAAATATAACAACTCTCGTGAAAGCTGGTTTTACAAATATAGAAAAACTTGCTCAGCTTACCGTTGATGATCTTACGACTCTACCAGGAATAGGCATTAAAACTGCAGAAAAGATTATCGAAGCAGCCAAGAAAGCCATTTCTTGATAGCCGAATATCGAATTAAGTATAAAGGGGAGTGATACAGCTTATGCCAACAAAACAAGTAAAAACTCAAAAAGAGACAGTCGCAACTGAGAAGGCAAGGAAAAAAAACACGGTTAAGACAAGAGAAGCACCCATAAAGAAGAAAACTGCTGCGAAGTCTGTCGAAATGGCGGTTACAAAAAAAGCCATCAAAGAAAAAAGTGCATCTAAAAAAAGCACTGAATCCAAGACGGTTAAGGCAAAAAATACTAAAACTCCTTCTGTGGTTAAAAAAACGGTTAAGAAAAAAGATGATAATGTAAAAAAACAACAAGCATCCGTTCAGTCTTCTCAATCAAAACAGAGAAAAAAGGTTGAAGAAATAAAAAAAGCCGAAACACAAAGCAAAGTTACTGTTGAGAAGAACATAGAAAAAAATCAAAATATAGCGCATATCCAGCAGCAAGTTCTTGAGTCAAAAGATCAGCATATTCAAACTCAAAAAGAATCGGTCGTAAAACAGCCTGAACAGGCTGCCTCAGATTCGCAGCAAAAACAGAAGATTTTTAAACCTGAGGAAAAAGAAGAAAAAATTCCAGAAACAAAATATATAGGATATATTTCCATAAACGAACTCATAACCGTCAGAGATTTGGCCGAAAAAATGAAATTGAGAGTCGGAGACGTTTTAAAAAAACTCTTATCAATGGGAAGCCTTGCGACGATAAATCAAAGGCTTGATACCGACACAGCGATACTTCTTGCTAACGAATTCGGATATGACGCAAAGCTTTCTTCAATTTATTCCGAAGAAAAGGTTACGACAACATCAGACGATCCAACAAAATTGAAATCGCGTCCTCCCGTTGTTACTATCATGGGACATGTTGATCATGGTAAAACGTCTTTACTTGACGCTATAAGAAGCAGTCATATCGCTGAAGGGGAGCACGGCGGGATAACACAGCATATAGGAGCATATAAAGTTAAAACTTCAAACGGCTCTTATATTACATTTTTGGATACTCCCGGACATGAAGCTTTTACGGCTATGCGTTCTAGAGGAGCGCAGGCTACGGATATAGTAATTTTAGTCGTTTCTGCTGCGGATGGAGTCATGCCTCAAACGGTTGAAGCCATAAATCATGCCAGAGCTGCTGGAGTTTCAATGATAGTAGCAGTAAACAAGATCGATTTGCCGACGGCGGATCCACAGAAAATAAGACAGGAATTGAGCAATTATAATCTTATGCCAGAAGAATGGGGCGGAGATACGATAATGGTTGACATTTCGGCAAAACAAAGAATAAATATTGATTCACTTCTTGAAATGATTTTGCTGAGATCCGAAATCATGGAACTTAAAGCAAATCCTGATAAAAATGCCGAAGGCATCGTCGTTGAAGCAAAACTCGATTCAAGAAGAGGTCCTGTTGCGACAGTTTTAGTTCAGGGCGGCACTTTGCGCATCGGAGACAATTTGGTTGTAGGCACGACTTATGGCAAAATAAGAGCTATGGCCGATGAGTACGGAAAGCGTTTTAATGAAGCTCCTCCGAGCACTTCGGTTGAAATTCTCGGAATAAATGAACCACCTCAGGCCGGTGATAAATTCGTCGTAGTGGAACAGGAATCACAGGCCAGAGAAATAGCGCAATCGAGAAAAGAAAAAGCAAAAGCCGATGCTTTAAGACCGAGACATCATATTTCCCTTCAGGATATAAACTCTGGAAAAACGAAAGATCTAAGAATAATTTTAAAAGCCGATGTTCAAGGGTCACTTGGTGCCTTGGGCGACGCTTTGGAAAGACTTTCCACTTCGGAAATAAGCTTAAAAATAATACATAGAGGCGCAGGTTCAATCACAGAATCAGATGTCGCTTTAGCCGTAGCTTCCGATGCGTTAATTGTAGGATTCAATTTAAGGCCTGACGCGACTGTAGAAAGACTTGCTGAAGCAGAAGGCGTGAGTATTGATGTTTACAGAATAATCTACGATTTGATTGCCGACGTTAAGGCTGCTATGGAAGGACTTCTGGATCCAGACATGAAAGAGAAAATTTTAGGAAAAGCCATAGTGAAACAGGTTTTTAAACTTTCAAGCCATGGCACTATTTCCGGCTGTTCAGTAATTGACGGCAAAGTGCAAAGAGGGGCGCGTGTCAGGCTTTTGAGAGATAATGTGATAGTTTTCGAAGGAAGCATATCGTCTTTAAAAAGGTTTAAAGATGATATAAAAGAAGTCGAAAAAGGTTATGAATGCGGGATAGGTCTTGAAAATTTTTCCGATGTAAAAGCCGGAGACATTATGGAAAGTTTCACTACTGAAAAAGTCGCCAGAAAACTCGAGGAAGGAAATTAAAAAATGCCGGCTTCTTATAAACGTGCAGACAGAGTGAAAGTTGTTATACAACAGGAAATTTCTTTGATATTAAGAGACATGCGTGATTTGAGCGCGGGGTTGGTTACTGTTATGGGCGTTAAGCTTACGGATGATTTGCTTTCCTGTAAAATATTTTATTCAGTTTTCGGAGATGAAGCGGTTAAAAATAACGCCGCCATGATTCTTAAAGACAACGCCAAAGAGATAAGACATCAGCTCGCGCTGAGAATTAATCTAAGAAGAACGCCTTCATTAGAGTTTATATACGACAATACTAATGAAGCAGCTTCAAAAGTTTTTGACATACTTAAAAAAATAGAAGATGAAAAAAATGATTAAAAACCACAAGTCAGAATATGAAAAACTTTCGGCAATATCGAAAATAATTAAACAATCAAGAACATTTTTTATCGCTGGACATGTAAAACCTGATGGTGACAGTCTGGGTTCGGCTTTGGCGCTGCGGTCGGCACTTAGAAGGCTGGGCAAAAAGTCCGACGTATACTGTGCCGATGATGTTCCTGATGTGCTTAAGTTTCTCAACGGAGCAGAATTCATAAAAAAGACTGCTCCGAAAAATGCTGTTTTCGATTGTGCGATAATACTTGAGTCTGTAAATTTTTCGAGGATGGGCGATATTATTTCTCAGCAGCAGGCAAAAAAAATAATAAATATCGATCATCATTCGGTTTTTACAGATTTTGGCGACATCAATTATATAGTTCCAGATTCTTCTTCTACGTCTGAGCTGGTACTGAAAATTTTTGAATATATGAAAATAAAGCCCACAAAAAATGAAGCGGAGAGCCTTTACACGGGTTTGGTTACCGATACCGGCCGCTTTCAGCAGTTAAATACCACTTCTCAATCTCATCTTTCCGCTGCAAAACTTATAGATTTAGGGGTTTCTCCGAATGATATTTTCAATAAAGTCTATGCAAGTTCTTCTCCTGAAGGGTTAAAACTTTTAGGTCTTGCTTTGTCTGGGATAAAAACCGTTTTTAGCGGACAGATGGCTTATATGAATCTTACAAAAGACATATATATAAAAAGCGGCGCAAAAGAAGACGAAACCGAAGGCATAGTAAATTTCGGTATGATGATAAAAGGCGTTAAAGTAAGCTGTATTTTTAAACAAGAGGATAAAAACAGAACAAAAATAAGTTTCCGTTCTGTAAAAGATTTTGATGTGCTCAAAGTTGTGAAAAAGTTTGACGGCGGCGGGCATAAAAACGCGGCCGGCTGTACGTTAAGGTGCGATATAAAATCTTCTTTGAAAATAATATGCGATGTTTTTAAAGAGAAGTTTAATGAAAAATGACTTTTCGGGAATGCTGCTTTTTGACAAACCTAAATCGATAACATCTTTCAAAGCAGTAAATAAAATCAGAAAAATTTTAAATATAAAAAAAGCCGGACACTGTGGCACGCTGGATCCTGCTGCGACAGGGCTCTTGCTTATTCTAACTGGAAAGGCTACTAAGCTTCAGCGTAAATTTATGAAGCGGGACAAAGTTTACCTAAGCTCTTTTCTTTTGGGTACTACCACCGACAGCGGCGATTTGGATGGCACTATCATCGAGCAAAAAGAAGTAAAAGATATAAATATTAAAGAAATAAAAAATGCGCTAAATGTGTTCAAAGGCGAAATAGAGCAAATTCCACCCATGTATTGTGCTCTTAAATATAAAGGAAAGAAACTTTACGAACTGGCCAGAAAAGGCATTATTGTTGAACGAAAACCGCGTAAAGTGACAATTAAAGATATAGAAGTACTTTCTTTTAGCGATAATATTTTAAAAGTAAGAGTTTCCTGTTCAAGCGGCACTTATATAAGGAGTTTGGCAGAAGATATAGGAAATTTTTTAGGCAGCGGCGCCGTCGTAAGCGAATTGAGAAGAGAAAAAATCGGAGATTTTCGTGTGGAAGATGCTTTAAAAATGGAAGATTTGGTCAATGTGGAAAAAATAATAAGCGGTTTGATAAATATGGAAAAGCTGCAGGCTGACGATGAGAAATAACAAATCGGTTTTAACCATAGGCACTTTTGATGGAGTTCACAAGGGACACGAATTTCTCATACAAAAAACTTTGGACGCCGCAAAAAAAAATAATCTAAAAAGCGTTGTGGTCACTCTTGCAAAACCGGTAAAAAACATAAACGGTTTATTGTCTTCTTATGAGGAAAAAATCGACTTTCTAAAAAATTGCGGAATTGATGAAATTGTTGTGATTGCCGTTCCTTCGGAGATTCTGAACTTATCTCCGGACGAATTTTATGACAAAGTGCTTATAGATGAGCTGAATGTACAGTGTATAATATGCGGCATTGATTTCGCTTTCGGAAAAAATAGAGTCGGCAACATCGAATGGCTTTTAAAAAAATCTAAAAAGTCTGGTGTGGAGGTAAATATAATCAAACCTTTAAAAATTTTGTCAAAAATTGTATCTTCATCGCACATAAGGAATTTGCTGCATAAAAGCGATGTTGAAAGTGCAAATAAACTGCTCGGCAGGGAATACTCTTTCAGCGGTAGTCCTTTTAGGGAAAAAGGCATTGGCACAAAAATAGGATTTCCCACTATTAACATCAAAGCGAGTAAAGATAAAATTCTTCCATATGGAGTGTACGTAAGCCTAATTTCGCAAGGAGACAGAACATATCCTTCAGTTACAAGCATAGGAAATAGACCCACGCTTGACAGAGGAGAAAAAATCGTAACGGAGAGCCACGTTTTGGATTTTAACGGCAGATGGAATAAAAGAGAAACTACGGTACATTTGATAAAAAAAATAAGAGCCGAAAAAAAATTTAAAAATTTAGAAGCGTTAAAAAAAGCTATTGCAAAGGATATAACTACGGCAAAAAAGTTTTTTAATCTTTAGATTTTTTAAAAGCTGAAATCCCGAAAAAAATAAAAAATATTGCTGCAACAGCTCCTAACACCGCAAGTCTGTTTCGCAGCACCAAACATGCAGCAAGAACGACAATTCCTGCCACGATATAAGTAATTCCCGTATTTTTCATCATTTTTGCCATCTTCTGTGCTTCAAAAGAAGTATAATCTTTTATCATTTTAAATTCTTCGGAATTTAAATTTATTCCACGTGCAGCTAGAGTTTTTAAAGCGGTTTGATTATCCTGCGTATCGCTTGAAATCATCTGCTTACGCAGCCCCGACAGAACATCAGCATCCCCTTTTTTTGTAAATTCCTGATTTATAAGATTTGAAAGTTCCACTATGCTTCTGTTCATAACATCTCCCTTTATTTCATAAATATTTAACTGCGTTGATTTTGGTTAATGCTTTAAATATTTCGGATTATCCCTTGATGTCTTGCTCTATCATATCAAGGCAGCATTGTTACTGAAATATTAATTATATTCTATAATTGATTCACTTCATTTATGACACCAGTTTAGTCGTCATTGCGAGGCAG